>JAOPYP010000462.1 GCA_025964635.1 Actinomycetes bacterium
TCCCGGCCCCGGCGCTGCACGAGGCCATCGGGCAGGTGCTCCGAGCGGACGCCCTGATCGCCGTCTCCCCGCTGTACAGCGGCTCGTACAACGGGCTGTTCAAGTCCTTCTTCGACGTGCTCGACCCTGGCGCGCTCGCGGGCAAGACGGTCCTCATCGCGGCCACGGGCGGAACGGCGCGGCACTCTCTCGCGCTGGAGCACGTCATCCGCCCGCTGTTCAGCTACCTGCGCGCGGTCACGGTTCCCACCGCGGTCTTCGCGGCGACCGAGGACTGGGGCGCGTCCGGCGGCAGCGGCGAGGCACTGACCGCCCGGATCGACCGGGCCGCCGCCGAGCTGGCCGCCATGGTCGGCCGCGGGGAGCCCCCCGCCGAGGCCGACCCGTACGCGGACGTGACCCCGTTCGAGCAGCTCCTGCACGGCCGCTGACCGCCGCCGTCCGGGGGCACGCCATCCTGAAGTCCCAGCCGGCGGACTCCCGGACGCCCGCGCCCGGCCCGCACAGCCTCCCGACGCCCGCACCCCGCCCGCTCCGCCTTGGCCGCCGCGCGCCCCGGACCGCCCGGCCACCTGCCTGCTTCACGCCTTTATTTAAAAGTCATAAAAACGGTTATCGGCATCTTGGACGTCCGTCTCCCCTAGGGGATGCTGTCGGACGGAGCACGGTAGCAGCGGTGCTACCGGCAGAAACGGACCGCTGATGAACCTGAGACACCCACAGACCGCAGGCACGCGGACCAGCGCGACAGGGACCGGCCAGGCCGGGAGAAGGACGGGCCGCCTCCTGAAAGGCAGGCTCTCCGGTCCCGGACGCCGGCTCCGCCGCGGCGCGGTCCTGGTGGCGGCGCTGCTCGCCGTCGCCGGCCTGTTCGCCGCGCCGGCCTGGGCCGCCCCGGCGGGGACGGCCACGCCGGCCGCGCCGGCCAGCGTGAGCCCCGCCGTGCACCTGGCCGGCGAGCCGGGCTTCGGCCCGAACGTGTACGTGTTCACCCCGGGCATGCCGCAGAGCCAGATCCAGGCCACGGTGGACTCGATCGCCAGCCAGCAGATCTCCAACCAGTTCGGCACCCAGCGGTACGCGCTGCTGTTCGAGCCGGGCACCTACGGCTCGGCCGCGAACCCGCTGTCGTTCCAGGTGGGCTACTACACCGAGGTGGCGGGCCTGGGCGGCTCGCCCGGCGACGTCACCATCAACGGCTCCATCGACGTGTACAACCAGTGCTTCACCGGCAACAACTGCGTCGCCCTGGACAACTTCTGGCGCTCGATGTCCAACCTGACCATCAACGTGGCAGGCGGAACCGGCTGCCAGGCGGCCACCGACTTCTGGGCCGTGTCCCAGGCGGCACCGATGCGCCGGGTGAGCGTCCACGGGCTGCTGTCCCTGATGGACTACTGCAACGGCGGCCCGGACTTCGCCAGCGGCGGGTTCATCGCCGACTCGGCCTTCTCCGGCAGCCAGATCATCAATGGCTCGCAGCAGCAGTTCATCGTGCGCAACAGCAACATCGACAAGTGGAGCAATGGCGTCTGGAACCAGGTCTTCTCCGGGGACATCGGCGCGCCGCCGACGATCTTCCCGCCGACGGCCGCGGGCGGCCCCTACACCACGCTGCCCACCAGCCCGGTGACCCAGGAGGTGCCGTTCCTGCAGACCGACGCGGCCGGGAACTACAGCGTGTTCGTGCCGGTCCTGCAGCACAACTCCTCGGGCACGTCCTGGCAGGGCGGTCCCGCCGCGGGCGCCTCGGTCCCGATCAGCAAGTTCTTCATCGCCACGCCGGCCACGCCGGTGCTCGCCATCGACGCCGCGCTGCTCCTGGGCAAGAACCTGATCCTGACCCCCGGTGTCTATGACCTGAAGGCGCCGATCCTGGTCAGCCGCCCGAACACGATCGTGCTCGGCCTCGGCTTCCCCACCCTGGTCCCGCAGAACGGCACCGCGGCCATGCAGGTGCTGGGCGTGCCCGGGGTCAAGCTGTCGGGCATGATCTTCGACGCGGGCCCGAAGAACTCGCCGGTGCTGCTCCAGGTGGGCGGCCCGCTGGCCGCCCGGACCGGCAGCGCGTCCGATCCGTCGCTGCTGCAGGACGTGTTCTTCCGCATCGGCGGGGCCACGGCCGGCTCGGCCACGGACAGCCTGGTGGTCAACAGTTCGCACGTCATCCTGGACGACATCTGGGCCTGGCGCGCGGATCACGGCGCCGGGGCCGGGTGGACCAGCAACACGGCCGACAACGGCCTGACCGTCAACGGCAACGACGTCACCGCTTACGGGCTGGCCGTGGAGCACTATCAGAAGAACGAGGTCGTCTGGAACGGCCAGGGCGGCGAGGACATCTTCTTCCAGAACGAGATGCCCTACGACCCGCCCAGCCAGGCGGCCTGGATGTCCAGCCCCACCACGGACGGGTACCCGGCGTTCCTGATCTCCCCCAAGGTGACCAGCTTCACCGGGTACGGCCTGGGCAGCTACTGCTTCTTCAACCAGGGCGTGCCGATCGAGTCGGCCACCGCGTTCCGGGTCCCTGACGCCCCCGGCGTCCAGCTGCACGACCTGCTGACCAGGTTCCTGAACGCCTCGGGCGGCATCCAGCACGTCGTCAACGACACGGGCGCGGCGGTGGACTCCGCCAGCCCCGGCCCGAGCTGGGTGGTCAGCTACCCCTGACCGGGGCGTCTGACCGCTGGCCTCCGGGCTCATGGCAGGCCCCGCCCGCCACCGCGGGCGGGGCCTGCCGCATCCCGGGCGCACTGTCCGCCCCCGCTATGCTCCGGCAGTGTGCGCGCTGACCAGGACCCCCGGCCGGATACGGGCCAGCTGCCGACGTTCGAGGACATCTACGTCCGGGCGGGCCAGGATTTCGGCGCGATCCCGTGGGCGGCGCTGGCCCCGAACCCGGCCCTGGTGAGCTGGCTGGGCCGGCAGCCGCCGCCGTCCGGTGACCGGGCCCTGATCATCGGGTGCGGCCTGGGCGACGACGCGGAGGAGGCCGCCCGCCGCGGTTACCAGGTCACCGCGTTCGACCTGTCGCCCACGGCCATCAGGCACTGCCGGGAGAGGTTCCCGGGGTCGGCCGTGGACTACCAGGTCGCGGACCTGTTCCAGCTTCCCGCCGCCTGGACGGGCACGTTCGGGCTGGTGGTGGAGATACGCACGTTGCAGTCGCTGCCACTGCCGCAGCGCGCGGACGCGACCAGGGCCATGGCGGCGGCGGTGCGGCCGGGCGGACGCGTCTTCGCCCGCTGCCTGGCCCGCGGCGACGGCGAGCCGCCGGTGTCGCGTCCCTGGCCGGTGAGCCACCGGGAACTGCTCGGCTTTGCCGCCGCGGGCCTGCGGGAGACCGAGTTCGCGGACCAGCCCGCCACGCCGCCGCACGGCCGGTTCTTCACGGCCGTGTACACGCGGCCGGGACCGGCCTGACCCGAAGGGGCACGCGCCCAGGCGGCGGCCGACCGTCACCGGGGCTAGTCCCCTGCGAATACCGGATCTAGGGTGACTCCAACGTCACTAACTGCCGGGAGGGTCAATGAAGACCAAGGCCGCGGTACTGCGCGGAGTAGGCCAGGACTTCGAGATCACCGAACTCGACCTGGATCCCCCTAAGGCCGGCGAGGTGCTCATCCGCTACGTGGCGGCGGGCCTGTGCCACTCTGACGAGCACCTCCGGCACGGCGACATCGTGCCCCGGTTCCCGATCGTGGGCGGCCACGAGGGCGCGGGAATCATCGAGGAAGTCGGGGCGGGCGTCACCCGGCTGAAGCCCGGTGACCATGTGATCTGCTCGTTCCTGCCGGTCTGCGGGCACTGCCGGTGGTGCTCGACCGGCAAGTCGAACCTGTGTGACATGGGGGCCACGATCCTGGACGGCGTGCTGCCCGACGGCACCTACCGGTTCCACCAGAACGGCGAGGACCTCGGCGGCATGTGCATGCTCGGCACGTTCTCCGAGTACTCCACCATCTCCGAGAACTCGGCCATCAAGGTTGACCCGGACCTGCCGCTGGACAAGGTGGTCCTGATCGGTTGCGGGGTGCCGACCGGCTTCGGTTCCGCGGTGCACGCCGCGGAGACCGAGCCCGGCGACACCATCGCCATCTACGGCATCGGCGGCATCGGGATCAACGCGGTCCAGGGCGCGGCGCTGGCCGGTGCCCGCAACGTGGTGGCCATCGACCCGCTGGCCAACAAGCGGGAGGCCGCTGAGCAGTTCGGCGCCACGCACAGCTGCGAGACCCCCGAGCAGGCCCAGGAACTGATCACCCAGCTGACCCGGGGCGTCGGCGCGGACAAGGCGATCGTCACGGTCGGCGTGGTGACCTCGGAGGTCGTGACCAATGCGTTCAACGCGATCCGCAAGGGCGGCACGGTCGTGGTGACGGGCCTGGCCGACCCCACCAAGACCACCATCGAGCTGCCCGGCGCGATCCTGACGCTGTTCGAGAAGCGCATCCAGGGCAGCCTGTTCGGCTCCGGCGACCCGTTCCACGACATCCCGCGGATGGTGGAGCTGTACCAGTCCGGGGACCTGAAGCTGGACGAGCTGATCACGTCCACCTACACCCTGGACCAGGTCAACCAGGGCTACCAGGACCTGCTGGACGGCAAGAATATCCGCGGCGTCATCGTGTATGACTCATGATCCGCGGTGCTTCATGACCGGGGCCCCTGGGTGAGCTCCGGAGGATGACGCAGCGTACCGGCCCGGCGCCCGTTGTCGGCCTGAACCGGGAGCGTGAAGTGCTCACCGTGGCGCTGGCGGCGGGCCGGCACGTGGTCATCGAGGGACCGCCGGGCACGGGCAAGTCCACCCTGCTCCGGGACATCGCCCGGGAGGTGGGCACGGTGGTGGTGTTCGCCGAGGGCAACGCCGAGCTCACACCGGCCCGGCTGATCGGGCAGTACGACCCGGCCCAGGTCCTCGCCGACGGCTACGTCCCGGCGAGCTTCACCGACGGCCCGCTGCTGGCGGCCATGCGCTCGGGCGCCCTGCTCTACCTGGAGGAGTTCAACCGGGTCCCGGAGGAGACCCTCAACGTCCTGATCACCGTGCTCACCGAAGGGGAGATCGCGGTGCCCAGGCTGGGCACGGTGCAGGCGTCCGCGGGTTTCCGGCTGGTCGCGGCCATGAACCCGTTCGACGCGATCGGGACCGCCCGGGTCAGCCACGCCATCGCCGACCGGATCTGCCGGGTCGTGCTCGGCTACCAGGACGCCGCGGCGGAACGGGCGATCACTACCGGCGTCACCGGGCACCGCGGGCCGGTGGCGGACTTCGCGGTGACGCTGACCCGGGCCACCCGGGAGCACCGTGACGTCCGCATGGGTTCCTCGGTGCGCGGCGCGATCGACCTGGTCGTCCTGCTGACCGGGCTGACCCGGCTGCGGTGCGAGCCGCGGATGACGCGGGAGAGCGCCCGCGACGCCGCGCACGCCGCCCTGTCCGGGCGGATCCGGATCGCCGACGGGTGCGAGCGGACCCCGGAGTCGGTGCTCGACGAACTGCTGGACCAGCTCTGGCCCGCCGATGCCCCGGATCCGCTGCCCCCTCCGGACGGCGGAGAACCCGATGACCCCGGCTCCGGGTCCCTGGACGGCCAGGGAAAAGGTGACCGCCTGCCGCTGCCCGCGGCAGGCACCCGCCACCATCAGCCCAGCCGGGACCGGCCCGGCCCGCGCCGGACCTCAGCTTCCGCCGCCCGCCGCGATCGCGGCCGGGGGACGGCCCGGCGGAGCGTCAGCCGGGCCGAGCTGGCCGCCGGGCACTCAGCGTTCTCCGGTGTCTCGCCCGGCCTGGGCCAGCTCGACGAGGAGGCGTTCGCCCGGCTGCTGGCCGACGACCCGGACGCCGCCCTGACCCTCCTGCCCGATCTGGCCCGGGCCACCGACCGTGCGCTGCGCGCGGCGGCGCGGCGGCTGGCCGCGCGGGTCTTCATCCGGATGGCCCGGGCCGGCCAGCAGCCGGCCCGGGGGACCCGCCGCCTCGGCCCCGGCCGGACCGACGGGGATCTCGACCTGGACCGGACCTTCGATCGGTGGCCGGGGGCCGGGCGACCCGGGCCAGACGACCTGGTGACCCGCTCCTGGCGCGCTCATCGCCGCGCGCTGTGCCTGCTCATCGACAGCAGCGGCTCCATGTCCGGCCTCGCGGTGGCCGTCGCCGCCGTGGCCGCGGCGAGCCTGGTCCTGGCGGCCGACGGCCGGCTCGCTCCCGGGATCATTTCTTTCCGCAACGACGCGACCGTCCTGCGGGCCCAGGGTACGCACGGCGCGCCCGGCCCGCTGGTGGGCGACCTGCTGGCCCTGCGCGGGCACGGGCTCACCGACCTGGCGGCCGCGCTCCGCGCGGCGGCCGCCCAGCTGGCCGCCGTGACCGCCGACGAGCGGGTGGTGCTGCTGCTGTCGGACTGCCTGCCCACGGCGGGCGGTGATCCCGCGCTGGCCCTGACCGGGATCAGCCGCCTGCACGTGCTCTGCCCGCTGCCGACCGCCGAATCAGAGCGGGCCGCCACGGCCCTGGCCCGCCGGGGGCATGGCGTGAGCCAGCCCGTCCGGACCCTCGCGGACGTGGCGCCCGCCCTGACCCGCGTGCTCGGCTGAGCACTCGTGCTCAGCCCGGGGCTGCTGCTACGGCACCAGGTAGGTGCTGAAGCCGTCGGCGGTGGAGTTCAGCGGCCCGGCGTTCGCCTCGGTCACGCTCCCGGGGCCGGTCATGATCAGCTGTGAGGTCGTGAAGTACCCCGAGAATCCGTACTTCGTCCCCTTGTAGTTGGTCAGCTGGCCCCCGCTGAACGTGGCCAGCTTGACCTGGGCCGCGGGCGCGGTGAAGGTCGGCGGGCTCCAGGGGTCGTTGCCGAACTCGGTGCCGATCCGGACCTCCTTGAAGGAGACACCGGTCCCGATGTTCATCGTGAACCCGGAGGTGGTGTGCGCGGTCAGATCGTTCACGGTGAACGTGAGGTCGCCATTGCCCTGGTTGTAGAAGATTGTCTCCTGCACGGAATGCCCGAATGGGTAGCTGACCGCGCCGCTGGTCCACGACGCCGGCGTGCCCTCACAGGAGTTGTTCGAGGTCGCGCACACGAGAACGTGGGTGGAGTTGTTGAATACGGCCACTGCTGGGCTGTACGGGCTGGCCGTGGCGGAATCGGACACCCCGAGGACGTAGACGCGGCCGCCGCCCCAGAACTGGACCGACTGGCCGAGCCCTGCGACAGACGTGCTGTACTGGCTGGCGTTGCGCAGGTACACGCTGGCCTGGGCGTAGCGGAACTGCGCCCCGGTGAACTGGTACCCGGCTTCTTCCTTGGTGGGAGTGACCGGGCCGGTCGCCGCGCTGGCCGCGGTGGCCGCTAGGCCGGCCGGCAGGGCCAGCGCCACGGCCGCCGCTATAAGGGCAATTGACCTGGTAAGCCTGGACATGGGAATCCCCTTTTCCCGGCGACCATTCAGGATCGTCGTTGACCGCTGGTAAGAAAGGCCTATCGCATTCGCGGTCAGGAAAACAGGGCACTCGGGCCTTTTCTTGGCTGTCCCGGCACCCGGGCGGGGCGCGGCGGGGGCACGCTGTCCAGGAGTTCCTGCGGCCGGCTCAGCCGGTCCTGGCGCTGCGTGCGCATGGGCTCGGCGAGCTCCAGGGACGCGAAGGCGGCCGGCCAGTCGGCCGGGGTGTAGCCCGCGGCCAGGTCGCAATGATGGAGCTCGACCTCGACCAGCCGCCGGGTCAGCAGCTGCGCCGCCGGGAACGGCGCCGAGCCGAGGATTCGCAGGGGCCGCGGCCAGGCCGGCTCGGGGAGCTGCCGGGCGACGGTGCGCAGCGCCATCGCCGAGTCGGCCACGTCGGCCACGAGATCCTTCGCTGTCTGCGCCGCGCCGCGCTCGATATCCGCCTCCCGGGCCTCGGCGCTGGCGTAGGCCGGGCGGTCCTCGCCCGAGCGGGCCCCGATCAGCAGGGTGCGCATCGCGTCGGCACCGCGGGCCAGGTGGGCCAGGACATGGGCCCGCGTCCAGCCGGGCAGCAGCGATGGCTGCCGCAGGTCCGGCTCGGCGATCACCCGGGCCGGGCCGAGCAGGCGCTGCGTCGCATCGTCGATCTGGTCGTACAGCTGGCGTTGCGCGGCGTCCATCCGCCCACTGTAAGCAGCCGGGTCACCGGCTTCCGCCCACTCCGGGCTTCCGCCGCCGCCATCCCCGCGCGG
>JAOPYP010000483.1 GCA_025964635.1 Actinomycetes bacterium
GCCGCCGACGCGAGCACCGCCTACTTCGGCGGGCACGAGCGGTGGGCGTCCAATCCGCTCGGCTGCGACTTCCAGGGTCCCGGCGCCATCGTCGCGCCCGGCATGGAGGGCCTGTCCCCGACCACCGGCGCCCTGACCTTCAACCCCACCCGGGGCCGCGGGAAGGGTGCCGACGACATGCTCATCACCAGCGCGGGGCTGTGGATCGCCAGCGACAACCTGAACAACACCAACCAGTGCGGCGGGAAGTCCGGCCACGCTGGCATCTGCCTCCTCCCCTACGGCGCTTAGGACGTGAGCGAGGT
Source organism: Actinomycetes bacterium (assembly GCA_025964635.1). Taxonomy (GTDB): domain Bacteria; phylum Actinomycetota; class Actinomycetes; order Streptosporangiales; family Streptosporangiaceae; genus RYN-230. Next base: position 306 of record JAOPYP010000483.1, read on the forward strand.
GGTGACCTGAGCGCGGAAGCAGACGCCAGCAGGACAGGCCCGGGCATCGCGACCGGCCGCCCGCGGGTGGTCTACCTGGCCGGCCTCGGGCGCAGTGGGAGCACCCTGCTCGAACGGCTACTCGGGGAGATCCCGGGCGCCTGTCCTGCTGGTGAGGTCGTTCACCTGTGGCTGCGGAGCGTCCGGGACGACGAGCGCTGCGGCTGCGGTCAGCCGTTCTCCTCATGCCAGTTCTGGCGGCAGGTGGGCCAGGTGGCATTCGACGGCTGGGACCGGGTGGACGTGGACCGGATCACCCGGCTGCGGGCCCACGTAGACCGGGCCCGGTTCCTGCCCGTACTCACCGCCGCCCCGCTGCGTCGCAGGATCCAACCCGCCCTGGACGAATACGTGGAGTACTACCGGCGCACTTACGCCGCGATCGCCCAGGTCAGCGGCAGCCCGGTGGTGATCGACTCCAGCAAGCACGCCTCGCTCGCGTTCTGCCTGCGCAGTTCCCCCGGCGTGGACCTGAGAGTCGTCCACATGGTCCGCGACAGCCGGGCCGTCGCCTACTCCTGGAGCAAGGTCGTGGCCCGCCCGGAAGCGGCCGGGAGCCAGATGTCCACCTACCCGGCGGCCAGCGCCGCGTTGCGGTGGAACCTGCAGAACAGCGCCCTGCAACTGCTGGCCCAGCTCGGCACGCCCACGCTGCGGGTGCGCTACGAGGACTTTGTCCGGGCTCCGGCGGCCACGCTCAGCGAGATCGCCGCCTTCGCTGGGCTGCCCGCCGGACCGGACTTCGGGTTCCTCGGGACCGACGGACCCGGCCACTGGTGGGCCCAGCTCGGGGTCACGCACACCGCGTCGGGGAACCCGATACGGTTCACCACCGGCCGGGTTCCGATCCGCTACGACGGCACCTGGCAGACCGCCATGCTGGGGGGCAACCGGCGCGCGGTCACCGCCCTGACGCTTCCGCTGCTGATGCGCTACGGCTACCTGGGCGGTGCGGCATGAGCGGGGCCCCGTGAGCCGGGGGCGCCGCCTGACGGGCGTGGCCGCGATCGCCGCCGTGGTGATCGCGGCTGTGGTGGTGGTGATCACCATCGGTCTGGACGGGTCTGGTGGATCCCTGAAGGGCCACTCCACGCCTCCCACTTCGCTCAGTCCCGGTCCGGCGGCCATCCCGGCCCCGGCCCAGGGCGCGTATTTCGGCGCCTGGGTCAAGCCCGTCCTGTACAACCAGGCGGCCTATGTCGGCGCGGTGGACACGCTGCAACAGCAGATCGGGCGACGGCTGGACATCGTGCACGTCTACCTGCAGCAGCCCGCGGCCTTCCCCACCAGCAGTGAGCGAGCCTATGTGCGCCAGGGCAGCATGCTCCTGGTCTCGTGGGCGCTCAACGACAGCCGGGGCATCGCGGCGGGCCAGTACGACGCCTGGATCCGGCAGCGGGCTCAAGAGCTCAAGGCGCTGGGCAAGCCGGTTTTCCTGGAGTGGCGCTGGGAGATGGACCGCCCGAACATGCGCTCCGAGGTCGGCTCACCCGCGGACTACATCGCGGCGTGGAAACACATCCGGCAGGTGTTCGCCCAGCAGCAGGTCACCAACGTCGCCTGGGTGTGGTGCCCGACGGCCCGGGGGTTCACGACCAACAACGCGGCCGCCTATTACCCGGGCAACGACGAAGTGGACTGGGTCTGCGCGGACGCCTATCCAGGGCCCGGGCCGCAGCGCTCATTCGCCGATGTTATCCAGCCCTTCCTGAATTGGGCCGCGCAGCATCCCAAGCCAATCATGATCGGCGAGTTCGGCGTGCCGCAAAGCTACGGCGAGCAGGCCCGCGCCCAATGGCTGCGCGCCGCCGAGCAGACAGTACGCAGCCACCGGCAGATCAAGGCGCTGGTGTACTTCGACTCCAACACCACGGGATCCTCGCCGCAGACGAGCTTCGCGCTGGACGCGGGACCGCTGGCGGTATTCCGCGGGATTGCGGACAATCAGTACTTCAACCCGCGGGGCGTGCCAGTCACCCAGCATTGAGAGCGGACCCGCCGGGCTGCCAGTAAGGACGTGACGACGCTGTGAATTACCGCTGCTTTCCGGGAAAGGTGCACCGGCTCGCGGTCGGCACACTCCCGCACCACGTAATCGTTAACTGAGCCATGTGAAGGTGGGGACCAGGCATGGGCCATGCAATGAGGCATGCCAGCTGGCGGGCAACGACAATCCTGAGCGCGGGTGCGCTGGCGCTCAGCACGCTGTGGCTGGCTGGGCCGGCCTCAGCGCAGACCGGCCCGGTTTCCCGGACCCCGGCGGCGGGGACTCCCCAGCTGGCCAGCACCGGCCGGACGGAGCAGGTCCGGCAGCTGGTGAAGTGCGGCGGTACCATGTTCGCGGTCGGCAGCTTCACCTCGGTCAGCTGGAACGGGAAGACCTACCGCCGGCACAACGCGTTCAGCTTTTCCGCGTCGCCGCCGTACGCCGTGACATCGTGGGGTCCGAACGTCAACGGCAAGATCAACTCCATCGCCCTGAGCCGGCGCTGTACCACGGCCTGGCTAGGCGGCGCGTTCACCTCGGTCAACGGGAAGGCAGCGCAGAACATCGCCGCGGTCAGCACCACGACCGCCTCGCTCTTGACCAGCTTCGCCCACAGCGCCAACGGTCAGGTCGAGACGCTGCTGAAGGCCAACGGGCACCTACTCGCGGGCGGCTACTACACCCGGATCAACGGGAGCGGCCGCCGGTACATGACGAGCCTGGACACGTCCACCGGGAAGGACGACGGGTTCGTCCGCCTGGGCATCTCCGGTAACTACCAGTACCCCGGCGTGAGCAGCAACCCGACCCGGGTCTACAACCAGCAGCTCAGCCACAGCGGGAACCTGGACCTGGTGGAAGGTGACTTCACCTCGGTCGGAGGGCAGCCTCGGCGGCAGATCTTCATGCTCAACGTGAGCGGCTCCCGGGCCAGCGTCACGGGGTGGACGTCAGCCGAGTTCAACCGCAACTGCGCGACCGTCGAGCCGTTCTACGTCCGGGCCGCGTCGTGGTCCCCCACCGACTCGACCGTGTACATCGCGACCACCGGCTTCCACCCGGCTGACCAGTTCCCCGGGAACTACCCCTGGACCGGGCTCTGCGACGCGGCCGCTGCCTTCCCGGCCACCCGGGCGAGCGTCAGCCATCAGTGGATCAACTACACGGGCTGCGACTCGCTATATTCCACCGCCGCCGACACGAGCACCGCCTACTTCGGCGGGCACGAGAGATGGTCGCAGAACCCGCGCGGGTGCAACTTCGCGGGCCCGGGAGCTATCTCCGCGCCGGGCATGGAAGGCCTGTCCCCCGCGACCGGGGCACTGACCTTCAACCCGACGCGCGGGCGCGGGCTCGGCGCGGACGACATGCTAATCACCAGCGCCGGCCTGTGGATCGCCAGTGATAACCAGAACGGTACGACCCAGTGCGGCGGCGTGCACCAGCACGCCGGCATCTGCCTGCTCCCCTATGCATGAGGCCCAGTGAGCCGGTGACTGTGCGGCGGCGCGGCGGGCGGTCTGGGGTCCCCCGCCGCTCCGCCGCGCTGGAAGGCGTACGTGTCAGGCGTAGCCGAGGCGGGTGAGCAACGGGCCGATCTCCGTCTGCACGTCCGTGATGTCGCTGTCGCTCAGCACAGCGCGCCAGCGCCCCACCGAATCAGGCCGGGCCCGCCCCATTCCGGCTCGCAATTCGTCCCGGCCCGCGGCCGAGGCGCCGAGGAAACCGCCCAGCATGTCGGCCGTGCCTGCCGGGTCGCTGACCATGGCCTCGTACCTGATCTCCGCGGCCCGGCCCGGAGGCAGCCGGGACACCCCGTCCAGGGCCGCCTCGGTGAACCGCCGCCAGCACCACGCCGCCCGCACGATGTCCGGGACCTGCGCGAATTCCTCACGCCGCGGCGATTCCACCCACCACCGGGCCTGCGGGCCGTGCAGTTGCCCGGCCATGCCCCGCTGGCCGGACGCGGCGGAGGCCGCGGCCAGCCACGGCTTCTCGGCGTGCGACACCGCGGCGTCCCGGCCGTCCCGAACGATGTGGATGAACTGCGCACCCGGGAACTCCGCAGCCAGGAACGGCACGAGGAAGCTGTTCTCGGGGTTCTTCTCCGAGAACCGGCGGCCGCCGTCGAGCGCCGCCAGCAGCAGAGCGCTGTAGGACAGCCGGAACACGGCTGCGCCCCGCCGCCGGCTCCACGACCCGTCGTACATGCACCGCGCCGCGGCCTTGGTCAGGCGGGGCTCGAAGTGGTAGGAGATCTCCGGAAGCCGCCCCAGGCAGCTGCCTAGGAACGTGGTGCCCGAGCGGGGCGCCCCGATGACGAACACGGGCCGGTGCAGCCGCGGGTCGAGGGCACGCGCGGACACCGGGTTCCGCAGCGCCGGGTCGTGCCGCCGGTCACGGATGTCCGAGGCCAGGCCAAGCACGCCCAGTCGCATGGCCCGACGCCAGGTCAGGTCCGGCGTCTGCGGCGCCGCGGCCGCCTGCGCTGTCATGACTGGGCTCCTTCCCGTGGCTGCGGCGGGGGGAAGCGCCCGGCGAAACGGGAGAGGGCGGGCAGCAGCCAACTGCCGACGTCGCCCAGCCTCGCTCCGGCCTCCGCCGCGCCGTCCTGCAGGTAACGGGTGGCGATCTCGATCAGGTACAGGGCAGCCACGAAGACCGCCGACCCGGGCCTGACCCCCAGCGACCCGAGCGTCATGGGGGCGGTGAACAGCGCCACCTCGGCGGCGGACTGAGCCGCGGCAACGTTCCGCTCCACGGCTCCCTGCAGCCGGTAATGCAGGACGTCGTAGCCGATGGGCACGCCGCCCTGGAACCGTTCCCAATCCCAGACCAGGACCTGGCCGTCGGAAACCGCCATGTTCCAGGGGGTCCAGTCACCGTGCCAGGAGCCGAAGGCCAGGCTGGTGGCCTCCGCGGTGCCCTGCAGGTCAGCCATGACCTGCAACAGGGCCGCGACTGGCTCACAATCGCCGCACGTCTCCAGCCGCGACCGCAGCCCGCGCCAGTAGCCGCTCTGACCGACGGTCTGGATGGTCACTCCCTGGACCGTGGCCAGTTCCGCCATGGCCGAGGTCAGCATGGCCGGCTGCACCGTCCGCCCGGAACCCTGCAGCGGCGACTGGAGCAGGACCTCGTGCTCCCGCCACTGTCCGTGGTGCAACAGGCGGGGCACCTCCAGGCGGGTCAGCCCGGCGCCTGCGAGCACGTCGAGCGCCGCCGCCTCGGCCCGGACCAGCTCCCGGGTCAGCCTGGTGATGCCCACCTTGGCGAACCCGAGCACCTCACCGTCCGGGCTCAGCAGTTCCAGCACCGGCTTGCGGTTCGCGCGGGGCGGCCCGATGCGCAGGCTCACGACCAAGTCCCGGTCCAGAACCTTGCTCAGGTAGGCCGCCACGTTCGCGTCGGGCCCGTCCCCGGCCGGCCCGACCGTGATCCGGTCCGGCAGCATGTCGGCCAGGCCCAGTTGCGCGCCCACGGCCAGGCCGCGGAACACCATCCGCCGGCGGCCGACTGCGGACGCCTTGTAGTCGCGCAGGGCGGCTGCCGCGGCCCGGCGCGGCCGGCGGGGCAGCAAGAGCACGGGCCGCTCCGCGTTAGGTAGCACGAGGAACTCCGTCTGCCCCGCGGCCCGTGCGACCCGGCCGGGCCGCCAGCCCGCCCGGCCGCGGCGCTCGATGCTGGCCGACTCGGGCCACAGGATGGCCAGGGTTTCCCGCAGATATCCGCCGCGGTCGGTGGCTGCCCCGGCCGACTCAGTCAGCGTGGCCATTGCGGTGCCCAGTCCAGGAGTGCGGCCAGCCGCTTGTTGTGCGGCGCGAACTGGTCCTCGAGCATGCGCTGCGTGCCCACGGCCATGGGATCGCCCGGGCGCGCGTTGTGCTGCCCGAAGCTGGCCGGCTGGCAGGCCCGCAAGCCGAGGAAGTCGGTCAGTTCCCGGAACTCGTGTTCGGGACGCGCGAAGAACGCCTCGCTGTCCATGACGTGAACCTGCTCACGCGGGAACAGCCCGAAGATCCGCTCCAGCTGGTCGGCGTAGTGGCCGCGGCGGGTGTAGGAGTGGTGCCGGTGCGTGAAGCTCTCGTAGGCCGGATCGGCGCGCATCCGGTCGATTTCCCCGACCAGCCGCTCGTCCTCCAGCTCCAGCGCCTTCTCGAAGCTCTCCCACTCGTAGCCGCGCGCGTACTCGTGCTTGTAGGCGGAGAAGGCCCGCTCCACGGGATCACGCAGCATCACCACGAGCTTCATCCCCGGCAGGTCATGGGCAATCCGCTCCATGGCGAACGGGTGGTACATGTAGTAGCCACTGGCCTCGAAGGACACCGGGCCACCATGCCGGGCGGTGGCCGCCCGGGCGATCCGGGCCACCGGGAAATGCCCGCGGTACCAGGCCGTGCCACGGTAATAGTTCAGGTCGAAGAAGTTGATCCCCTTGTGGAAGGCCGGCCGCACGATCTGCGGATGCGCCATCAGGGCCCGGAACAGCGACGTGGTGCCACAGCGCTGGGCACCGATCATGATGAAACCAGGCTGCAGCCGCAGCGGCGCCGTCGCCGTGCCCGCCTGCAGGTACGCACGTCGGCCGGCCCTGCGGACCGGCTCCGGTGCGGCCTTACGCACGGACGTCATGAAACCCCCACCTCATTTCCTTCTCTGTTGCCGTAGAGCTAGGCCAGCCCCCGGCCGACCAGCCGCGCGGCCCGCAGCACGTGCTTGCGGTCCACGCCGGTCACGATGTGCGCCAGCGCCAGGTAGCCGTGCGGCGACGCGGGCCACCGGGCGATAGATGTGGCTGCGTAGCGCAGCGCCCGTCCCCGCTGGCCGAGCAACGACCGGGAGAAGGCGATCTGCCCGAGCAGGCGGGCATGCCCGCGAGGTGACCCCGCGATCTCCGGGTGCCGGGCCAGCAGGTATTCCAGGCCTTCGACCGTCACCGCGGCGTTCCCCGGCCACCATGAGCCACTGTCCTTGCGGATGTCGGCGAGCGGGGTGAGCACGGCCCCGATCCGGCCGACCCGGGCGACGCGGAGGATCCAGTCGTAGTCCTCGGCGTAGCCGTGCGGGATTTCCTCGTCGTACAGGCCCGCCTTAGCGAACACGTCCCGGCGCATGGCCAGCGTCGAGGAATGAAGTTCCTTGACCCGGTTGCGCAGCAGCAGCGATTGGCTGATCCGCTCGGCGCGGGCCGGCCAGGTGATGATCCGGCCGTCGGGCAGCATGAGCCGGATGCCCGAGCCCACCACGAGCAGGTCAGGCTGGTCGAGCAGCCGCCCGATCTGGGCCTGGAGCTTGGCCGGGTGCCACACGTCGTCGTCGTCGCAGGTCGCGATGAAGCTCCCCCGGGCCTCGGCGAGGCCCGAGTTGCGCGCGCCGGCCAGGCCGGGCGTGCGGTGGTTGGCCATCACCCGGACCCGGTGCTCCGCGGTACCCAGGCTGGCCAGGGCCGGGTCGGGGGGCTCCTGGTCATGAACCACGAGACACTCGATGGGACCGGGGTAGGTCTGGCCGACGACTGCGGAGATCGCCGCCCGGACCAGCTCAGGCCGGCCTCGGGTGGGCAGCATCACTGACACCAGGGGCCAGGGCCCCGGCGGGCCCGTCACTGCGGGCCGTCCATGGCCGCCCCCCGGATGGGCGACGATCCCGCGTTCTCAGCCGACTGCGCGGCGGCCGTCCCCGCTGACTGCGGGGCAGCCGTCCCAGCTGACCGCGCGGCTGCTGCCTCGGCCCGCAACGCGGCGGGCGCTTCCGCCGTCAGCGCGGCCGGAGCGCGCGCCGGACCCATGACCAGACGGGTGGCGAGGATGAACACCGCCAGCAGGAGGATCCCGTAGAGCCAGCCGCTCAGCACATCAGTCATCCAGTGCATGCCGAGGTAAAAACGGCTGTATCCCTCATTGAACGCCACCGCGGCCACGGCCGCCCCGGACCAGACCGCGGTCACGCGGCGGCCGCTGAACTCACGCCACAGGAAATAGGCGATCAGGCCGTAGAACACGACGCAGCGCTCGGAGCCGCCGGAGGGGAACGTGCCGTGCAGGAATCCCGGCGGTCCCACCCGGTGATCGACCATGTGCAGTCCGTGGGTGAGATAGCGCTGCAGCAACGAGAGGACCAGGAACGCGAAGGCTGGCAGCCACTTGTACCGCCGCCAGGTGACCGCCAGGCACACCGCGGCCGACACCACAGCCATCCGGGTCGACCAGGTGTTGCCGATCTTCGTCAGGCTGTTCATCAGCCCCTTCCACGCGTGAATGCGGTGCGTGACGGCCCAGTGGTAGAGGGGCTTGTCCAGACCCGGGCCCGCGTGCAACACGAGCTTGCCGACCAGGGCCATCACCCCGAAGGCCACTGCCGCTCCCACGGCGATGACGACGATGAAGCGCACGGCCTGCCGCAGTGCCGTCCCGGGCCGGGAATCTCCGGGCGACTCATGCGCCGCATAGCGGTCCAGCCACGGCAGTCGCGAGCCGGGCCCGGCGGGCCAGGCCCGCAGGCGGCTGGCCAGCAGCGCTGCGGCCCCGAAGATCACCGCCATCCCGGCGGGCCAGATCAGAAACGCCAGTACCTTGGCCACGTCGGCACACCCCCTTTTGTTGACATCTCGTGCTCTTGGGCAGTACGGGTTCGAGTCACGCGTCAATCACCCGGGATTGACGGGGCGCAGACCCCCCGCCACGGAATGAGAAGGCCCTCCCCAGCCGGGATATCCCCGGCAGTGCAGCCAGCCGCAAGCTGTCGCGGAACCACCACAGCCCCACGGCCTCCACGACACAGCCGGCCAGCACCGCGCCCGCCGAGGCGGCGGCCCCCGAACCGAGCGCGGCCCGCGCCACGAGCGGGATGGCCGCGAAGCTCGCCGCAGCCAGGCCCGCGGCGATGAGGGAGCCGCGCCCGAACGGGTGCAGCCGCTTCGAGATGGCCAGCTGGACCAGCGGCGTCAGGTTCGTGACAATGATCGCCGCTGCCCACCCGATGGCCGCGCCGGTGATCCCGTAGCGGGGAATCAGGAGCAGGTCCAGGCCGACGTTCACCACCAGGGCGGTGAGCCCGTTGGCCAGGCTCCAGCTGCTCCGCCCGGTGGTGATGAGCACCATGTCGACCTGGCCGCACGCCGTGGCCACCAGCATGGTCAAGCCTAGGATGATCATCACCATGTGCCCGGCCTGGTAGGACTGGCCGAAGATGCTGAGGATCTCGGGCCCGTAGATCACGGCCAGCAGGTACAGCGGCCAGGTCAGCACGATGAGCCAGGCCGTGGTGGCCCGGTAGATGACGTTGGCGCCCTGGCGGTCGTCCACCGCGAAGAGTTCGGCGAACCGCGGCTGCGCCGACTGATTGAGGGCGGTGTTGGCGAACTGGCCAACGACGAGGAACCGGGTGGCCGCCGTGTAGATAGCCGCCTCAGCTGGGCCCAGGATGACGGCCACCAGCACGATGTCGATCCGCTGGATCGTGATCTGCGCCAGGTTGGCCACGGCCCGCGGCCCGGTGAATCGCCAGAATCCGCGGGCGGTCGCGTCGCCCACTCCGGTTCCACCCGTGACCGCGTTCGCCCGTTGGGCGCTGGACCCGTTCACGCTGGACCCGTTCACGCTGGACCCGTTCACGCTGGCTGGCGGCGGCGGACGCTGCCTGCGCCGGATCCGGCGCAGCCAGTACCATGCGACGGCGGCCGCAGCAAAGTAAGAGACCGCCCAGAGCGGCGCGAGCAGCGCGAAGCTCCCCACGGAAACGGCGATGAGTACCCCGATCAGCTGCCCGCCGGCGCGGCCGATCTTGTCGACGACCACGGTGGGCCGCATGACGCGATAACCGCGGCTGGCTCCCAGCAAGGTGTCGGACAGGGCCGCGAACGGGAGGGCGACCGCCAGCGCGCGCAGCGCGCCCGCCACCATCTCGGGACTGGCTCCTGCCTTGCCCAGGTGACCGCTGAGGAGGAGGTGGGCGAGCGGCCTGGCCAGCAGGATGAGAATCGCGGCGACGCTCACCGACACCGCCACGACCGGGATGACGGCCGCGCGCAGGATGGCGGGAATCCGAGCCTCGTGGCCAAGGCGGCGCAACCGCGCGATGAAGTTGACCAGGCCGACGTAGGCGCCCAGACTCGCCGCGGCCTCAGCGATCAGGAATAGCGAGATCGCGGTGAAGAAGGCGCCCGCGACCGGCTTGCTGAAATGCCTGGTGATCACCACCGTTACGGCCAGAGTGGTCACCGCGGCAATCACGGCCCCGGCCAAGTTCAGTGCGCCACCACGGGCCACGTCGTTCAGGCGCGTCGACCCGCTGGCCCGAGCGGCAGCCCCGCCGACCCCGGGATGCGTCCGGGCATCCGGCGGCGCAGCCGCCGTCCCGAGCCCATCCCCCCGGTACATGGTGGGTGCCGCAGCCGGCGGCCTAGCCGCCGTCCCGAGCCCATCCCCCCGGTACATGGCGGGTGCCGCAGCCGGGCTTCCCCGCGCCGACGTCGGCTCTCCCGCGGCCAGCGCTGCCTGCTGCCGCCGGGCCCGGGCGTTACGCCAGAGCATGACGTAGGAGAACATGGCGATGCCGAGCGGCGCCCCAGTGGCTGTGTAGGAGAACATGAAGATGAACGTCAGGAGCAGCACCAGCACGCCCGCCAGCCCGAAGGGCGTCGTATCTCGCCGGTACCGCCAGAATCCATAGGCGAAGAAGCCGATATACAGCGCAGCGCCGACGAAGCCGTCGCAGATGAGCAGCAGCCACAGCTGCCCGTTCCCGCCAATGGTGCCGTTACCACAGGTCGGGCACTTGGTCGACCGCCCGACCGTGAGGGACTGTACGCTGCCCTGCTGATGCCGGGTATCGCCATAGCCCACCAGCGGCGAGGACACCGCATCCACGGTCGCGGCCACGGCCAGTGAGCCGCGCCGGGCGTTGCTGGCGCCGTTGTCCAGCCGCTGGCCGATCATCCCCCCCAAGGGGGTGACCCCGATCAGGATGGCGGCCAGGACGAGCGCGGTGACCAGCCCACCAAGCACGGCGAGGCGCCCCTGGGCCGCCAGGCGAAACCCCAGGTACCCGACGGCGAAGATCAGACCGATCCACAGCCCGCGGTTGAGCGAGTAGATGATGGGAATGATGCCGATCACGACGCCGGCCACGGCAATCATCCGCTGCCTGCGGGTCCCCCCGAACCACCACCGCGCGATCAGCCAGGGCAGCAAGAGAGCCAGGCAGTTACCCCACTCGTTGGTGTAGGCGAAGGGGGCGTCCGGCCGGCCAGAGGTCCCCAGCACGCTCTGCAGCTGGGCGAGGGCAGGATGCAGTTGCTGTTGCAGGACCAGGTTATTGGCCTGCAGCCGGCCTGGGACGATCGCGGCCAGCGGCGAGGTGAAGTGGAAGTGCGCGAAGAAAACGCCGCCCAGGCCGCCGGCGATGGTATACAGCGCCACCAGCCCTAGCAGCCAGGCCAGCCGCTGGCGGGGCAGCTCCCGCTCGGTCAGGTTGCCCGCGAACAGGAGGAGCGCCGTGTCGGCCAGGTAGCCGGCGGTGCGGACGCTGTAAGAGATGATCCGGTTCGTGACCGGGCTGGCCAGTGTCCCGGGTGCTGTCGCCGCAAGCGTGGCCACCCCAACCACCACGACGAGCAGGAAGAGCAGCCATAGGCCAAAGCCGGGAGGTACCCGGATCCTGCGGTTGCCGTGCGCGCTCCACGCGTACAGCCGGGCCGCCATCGGGATGGCCAGCAAGATAAACATGTAGTCGCCAAGGCCCAGCGCCCACCACAGCGGGACCCCAGCCAGCAGGAGGGTCACCGGCCAGGCCGGATGGCGAGCCAGCCAGCTCCCGCGGCGGCGGTGCGCTCCGTGGACGGGCTCCAGGAGGCCAAGGGGTTCTTGGCGGGCGTCGAGCATCGCGGACAGTGTCATGGCCTGCCCCCGGCGGTGCTGATCTGCGTGCCCGGCGGGACCAGGACCACCCAGGTCGTCCCGCGCTGGAAGCCGATCGGGCGGCTGTTCGCGTCGAAGTAGTTGGTCACATCGTGAAGGCCTGGCTTAGACCAAGTGCCCTTGACCGCCGTGCCGGAGCTCCCGCCGCCCGGGCCCGTCGCCGCCAGCATGAGCGCGGAGCCTGAGCCGATGACCCGGGCGCTAGTCGTGGTAAGACCGTACTTGCGGCTCAGGAAGACGATCTTGTACGGGACTTTCTGGACCACGATGTTGTCCGCCTGCACGGACGGGCCGCCGGACACCAGCCGCCAGCGGTGGCTGCGCGCGCCGAATATCCAGGTCTGAGTGACCTGGCCGGGAGCAGTGATCTTCAGGCTAGACGTCGGCCACGCTCCGGTACTGGCGAAGCTCGCTTCCCCGCCCGCCCCTGTGCCCTGGTAGGTGAACATCTGCGGCGGCGCGATGTCCCGCGCCGACTGCCGGACCTGGCTCGTCGACACAGTCAGTCCCCCGGCCCCCGCGTGGTACAGCGATGGGTGGCTGGCATAGCCAAGATCCAGTACCTGGGTCTTGTCCAGCACCCGGATGAAGGATGGGGTGCCACCGTTGTATGCGTCGAGCGGATGCAGCACGGACAACGCCTGCGCGTCGGTGGGCCGGGTTCCTGTGACCGGGCCTACCGAGCTGCCGTCGCGGGACTGGAACACGGCGACATAGCGCAGTGGTGAGGTCATTTCCTCGAAGACCACATCCGCTCCCGAGAGGCCCTGCAACTGGTCACCGGACACTGGCACGGCGATGGCCGGCCGGCCTGCGGCACGGGGGCTGGCGGCGGGCAGCCCAGTCAGCGGCGCCATCGGCGTGCTGTGGGCAGTGCTGGGCGTCGCGGATGGCGAGGCGCCCGCGCTACCGCTGTTGGTGGCGTGCTGCGCGGTGGGCTGCATGAGGTCGGCCGGGCCGGCCCCGCAGCCGGCCATGGCCAGCCCCCCGGCCACGGCCAGGACCGCCGCCGCGCCTCGTGTCGCTGTCGTCCACCCCGTCGACATCAATCAGTTCCCGCTGTGCCCGTCCGCGACGTCAACATGAAGCGCCTGCGTAGCCGAGTTGTCCTGTTCATCTTTGGCCGGGGCCGGGGCCGGAGGCACGGCCCCGGTCCCGGCTTGGCGCAGCCGGACGGATCCGGTCGGCGCATTCCCGGCACTCTGGCTCGTCCCGTGAGGCAGGCGGAGCCGGGGCAGCACGGCCAGGCCGACCACCGAGGTACCCAGCCGGGTGAGCCGCCTGATGGAGTCCTCGATATCTGCGCGTTTCGTGGACGAGATCTCCACGGTCAGAAGGGCGGCGCCGCAGTACTCAGCGAGCGCGAAGCTGTCTGGGCCGGTTACCTCGGCGGGTCCCTGGATGACGGCATAGTCAGCGCTGCTGCGCAGCTGCCCGGCCAGCCGCCGCGCTTGTGCAGGCGGAAGGTCATGCAGGTCTGCGGCGAGGACGAGGACCCGCAGCCCGGGGAACCCGGCCGGCTGCAGCGCCAGCTCGTCGAGGGATACCTCACCCGCGGCCAGCTCGGCAGCCCCCCGGACATCGAGGACGCGAGACTCAGGCAGTCCGAGTAGCTCCGCCGTGCCCTGGCCGGCCGGGCATACGAGGATCACCGCGGAGTGCGTCCGGGCCAGCGCCACCGCCAGGTTCGCGGCAGTCACTGTCACGCTAGGCCCTGGCGAGGCCCCCGCGACCATCAGAAGCTGGTCGTCCCGGACCCGCCCGGCGGTCAGGGAGCGGGCTAGCTCCGTGAACTCCAGGCCAGCGGCTGACCGGGGAGACGCCAGCGGCTCTCTTTCGAGTTCCTTTCCGGACACGGTGAGCAGCGTGGGCTCGCCAAACTGCCCGAGGTTCCTGGCGTCCTTGATCCGCGTGTCCCGCTTGTCCCAAGCAAACGCGATGATGAGGCCGATGAGCAGGCCAGCCAGCAGCCCGCCAGGCAGGATGATCTTCTTCTTCGGACTGCTCGGGGTACTCGGGGGCGTGGCCTTGCTGATGATTGAGCCACCGGAAGACGCGGCCGCTTGAGCGGACAGCGACGCGGCCTGGTTGGCCAGAGACCTCAGCTGACTGGAGTCCGACTGAAGCTGGGACTGGGCACTGGCCCGCTGCGGCGAGTTGAGCGGAAGGGACCGGATCTGGAGGGTCAGCCGCGTGGTGCTCTTTTCCAGGCCGGACAGCTGATTGCGCACCGTCTTCAGCTGGGAGTTGGTCGTGGCCGCCGCAGTGGCGCTGCGGTTCTGCAGGTACCCGGCGGCGAATGCGTTGGCGCAAGCCACGGCCTGCTGCGGGGACTTGGCCTGGCAGCTGATCTGCAGTATCGAGGAGTTCGCAGGAACCGCGACGGACACATTCCCCAGCAGGGCCGTGGGCGTGAGCGGAGAGTGCAGGTTCCGCGCCGCAATTGCGGCCACGGTGCTCGACTTGACGATCTGTGACTCAGTGTCCAGGTTGACTGCGTTACTGGTCCGGCCGCCGGCTACGGCGCCACCCTGACTCTGGTTGATCCCGGTCGCGGTGACGTTGACTGTCGCCACAGCCGTGTACGCCTTGGGTGACCCGGCAATGTAGGCTCCGGCGGCCACGATGCCGACGCAGGCTAGGACCAGCACGACCCACCACCGTCGGCGCAGGACGCCGAGATAGCCGGCGAACTCAAACGAGTCAGCCTCCTGTGGCATGCCCATGCACAGCACCTCTCCCCCTGCGTGTCTCCGTGAGCAGGCGGTTTGTGCAAGGCCGCCAGTTCCCCGCTCGGTGACAAGTCAACCAACTGGATGTGAACACTCTCAGACAGGTTCATCAATGTACCAGCAGAATCGGCAATAGTGTCTATAGCCATATTGGTTAGACGCCCTCACCCAAACGGAGGAGTACCGCCGCGAATCCTTCCGGACCGGCGGTCGGGCCTTGGATCGGCGATCTGGGCTCGGATTCAGCCCCCAACTCTAGGGTCTTCTTTGCCATCCGTTTACCCGAGGGGGGCGCCGTTAGCGCCTTGATCATGCACGATTACTAACGGTCATGGGATTTGACTCGTTGACTGCTTAGAGCGACCTATTAACTACGCTCGGTAATACGAATCTGACATTCCTGTGGCCCTTGCAGACCTCTGCCCACGATTGTGGTCCGGAGTCCGTCTCCCCCGGGAACGGGTTACGCCTACGGGTGAGCCCTGCCTAGCACCCCCCGGCGCCCTCGTTAATTGCTTGTTTCCAACCTACTAATTCGACCGGAATAATGTGCCCGCGGCCGGGCGTAAACCACGCGAGACCTTTCCCCAGCCCCAGCTGGCCAACCCGAAGAAGGTTCCGGGTGCGCCCTCTCCCGGACGAGCCGTGAACCCCCGGTGACAGCCTCCCCCACTTGCAGTAACCACGAAAAGTCATGCAAGGGGAGCCCTTATGAAACTCATGAGGTTTGCCTTACGATGACGTTCGCTGCGCAAATAGTCAGCTACCTGCCCATGTACGCGAGGTGAATGAGGTGCGCGCGGCGCAGGAACGGGGCTTGGGGGTGGGGTGTGTCTCGGTCGGCAATCGCTAGAAGCGCCGGGCTGACGCAGACGGCTGACGCGCTCAGAGCACGGGCCGCATCCGTCTGGGTGAACCGCTATCTCACGGTGGCGGCAGTGGTCGATGTGGCCTGCGCGCTGCTGGCGGGGGTGGCGGCGTACGAGATCCGCTACCACGCCCGGATCAATCCGCCTGACGTCTACCTGGCCCTGACGTTCACCCTGCCGCTGCTGTGGTGGGCCGCGGTCGCGCTGTCCGGCGGGTACGACAGCCGTATCGTGGGCGCCGGGGCGCAGGAGTTCCACCGGGTCCTGCGCGCGGGCGTGAGCCTGACAGCCTGCGTGGCCGTCTTCTCCTACGCCACGAAGGTGGACCTGGCGCGCGGGTACGTGGTGCTGGCCCTGCCCTCCCTGACCGCCCTGGACATGCTAGCGCGGTACGGGCTCCGCAAGCGGCTGCACCGCCAGCGGCGCCTCGGCATCTGCACCCGGCGGGCCGTGGTAGTCGGGCCCGAGCGCACGGTGACAGAGATGATCACCGCGCTGGGCCGGGACACCTCCCACGGCCTGAACATCGTGGCGGCGTGCGTGCCCGGAGGCCGGCGCCGCCAGGCCGAGATCGCGGGCGTCCCGGTATCCGGCGGTATGGACAGCGTGACCGCGGCCGTGCACCACTTCCGGGCCGACATTGTCGCCGTGGTCAACTGCGCGCAGATGGACAGCATCCGGCTCCGCGAGCTGGCCTGGGCCCTGGAAAGGACGGACACGGACCTGTGCGTAGCCCCCGCCCTGATCGACATGGCCGGCCCGCGCA
>JAOPYP010000215.1 GCA_025964635.1 Actinomycetes bacterium
CGGCGGCTGGCCTCGCCCTGCTGGATGAGGCGGCCGCGGACCGGCGGCTGGCCCGCTGGCCGCAGCTGCACATAGCCCGCGCTGAGCTGCTCGGCCGCCTGGGCCGCCGGGCCGACGCGGCCCGCGCGTACCAGGCGGCACTGGACCTGGCGCCCGCCGCGCCTGAGCGGGACTTCATCGGCCGCCGTATCCGCGACCTGGCCGGCTGAGGCCGCGGTAGATCCGTACCGACGTCATGACGGAGATCACGGCATGAACATGATCACGGTCCGCCCGGCCGCCCCCGCCGATTTCCCGGCTATCGCGAAGGTCGCGGTGGCCACCGGCCAGGACGAGGAGTGGGCCGGAGCTGACCCGGCCTACCTGGCGTACCTGCTGGAGCACGGCACGTTGCTGGTCGCGGAGCGGGAGGGTTCGGTGACCGGCTTCGGCGCGACTCGGCTGATCGGCGACGGGCCGGCCGCGGTCAGCATGCTGTGCGACCTGTTCATCCATCCGGGGACGCACGGCCGGGGCTGTGGCCGGGCCATCCTCAGCCAGTTGTGGCCCGGTGGGCCGGGATCCGGGGACCCGGGCCCCAGTGGGCCGGGCGCAGGCGAGGCGGCTGCGGGCGGGCCGTTCCGGGGCGGCCCGCGCCGGATGACGTTCAGCAGCCTGCACGCGCACGCGCTGCCGCTGTACACGCGGTTCGGCCTGGACGCGTGGTGGCCCCTGCTGTACCTGGCCGGCGACGTGCGCACGGTGCCGGGGCCGGACGGCTGGACGGTGGCGGCGGCCAGCGTGACCGAGGTGGCGGCGGCGGAGCAGGACTGGACCGGGGTGGACCGGTCCGCCGATCACCGGGCCTGGGCGGCCCGGCCGCACGGGCAGCCGGTGCGCGCCTTCCGGCACGGGGAACTGGCCGCGGCGGGCACGGCCGCCGGGCACGGGGCGGAGTACGGGCTGGCCCACCTGGCGATCGCGCCGGATGTCCCGGCTGCGGACGCCGTGCTGGCCGTGCTGGCCACGCTGCGGGCTCCGGACGGCCGGGCCCGGGTCTGCCTCCCCGGACCGCACCCCGCGGTACGCCCGCTGCTCGCGGCCGGCTGGCGCCACCAGGACAGCGACCTGTTCATGGCGTCCGATCCGCGGCTGCTCGACCCGCGGCGGGCAGTGCCCAATCCCGGCGGCGCGTGATCTTCCTAGTGATCCAGCCAACCCCCGGGCGACCTGCCGGGTTTACCCGACTGATGCCATGATGCTCTGTGTGGATAAGAACACGCTCCACGACTCGCTGCCGGACCAGGACTCCGGGCAGCCACGCGCGGCAGCCCAGGCCGGGGACCGCGGCGCGCGGGACCAGCCGCGTGAGGGTCAGGCCGGCCCGGCGCCGGCCGGTGACCAGAACCGCCGCGACCAGCACCGCCGCGACCAGCACCGCCGCGAGGTCCTGGTCCGGGTGGTGCTGATCAGCGAGGCCCTGAACCAGCGCCTGGCCCTGTGAGTGGTGCGGTGACTGAGTTCCTGACCGTGGACGACGCCCTGGAGGTGGCGCGGCTGGTCACCGGCGAGCCTCCCCGGGTCCGGGACTTCGCGGATCTGGACGCGGCGCTGGCCCGGCCGCAGGAGACCGAGGACGGCCGGTCCGTGTTCCCCGGTATCTGGGACAAGGCCGCGGTCCTGATGGAGTCGCTGGGGCACAGTTACGCGCTGGTGGACGGGAACAAGCGGCTGACGTGGAACGCGACCTGGTACTTCCTGGGCGTGAACGGTCACCCGCTGGCCGAGCCGCTCGACGAGGAAGCGGCGTTCCAGTTCATGTACGACCTGGTCCGGGGGCGGGTGACGGCCCCCGCCATCGCGGAGCGCCTGCGGAAGTTCGCCGCCTAGGTTCCGGGCCAGGCGGCTGGCCCACCGGGTTACTGGCGGGTCAGGTTCGGGGCGCCGTCGCGGAGAACGTACTTCTGGATCTTCCCGGTGGCGGTCTTCGGCAGCTCGGTGACGAACGTGACCCCGCGGGGGGCCTTGAAGTGCGCCAGCCGCTCGCGGGCGAACGCGATGATCTCGTCCCCGGTCGCGGTCTGGCCGTCCCGCAGCACCACGAAGGCCTGCGGGGTCTCCCCCCACCGCTCGTCCGGCAGCCCCACGATCGCGGCCTCCTGGATGGCCGGATGACGCAGCAGCGTGCCCTCGACTTCGACGGACGAGATGTTCTCGCCGCCGCTGATGATCACGTCCTTGATCCGGTCACGGATCTCGGCGTAGCCATCCGGGTGCACCACCGCTGCGTCGCCGGTGTGGAACCATCCGTCACCCATGGCCCGCTCGGTGGCCTCCGGGTCGTGGTAGTACCCGGACATGACGACGTTCCCGCGGACCACGATCTCGCCCAGCGTCTGCCCGTCCGCGGCGACCTCCTCGCCGTCCGCACCCTGGACCCGCAGCTCCCCCGAGGTCAGCAGCTCGACACCCTGCCGGGACTTGATCTCCGCCCGCTCGGTGGGCTTGAGCTCCTCGTGCTCCGGCAGCGGGGCACAGACCGTGATGAACGGCGCGGTCTCGGTGAGGCCGTAGACCTGGGTGACGTCCCAGCCGAACTCCCCCTCCAGCCGCTCGATGGTCGCCGCCGCCGGGGGCGCGCCGGCCGTGATGACCACCACGCCGGGCGGGACCTCGCCACGTACGTCCGCGGGCGCGTTCGCCAGCGAGATCAGCACCGTCGGGGCGGCACACAGGCGGCGCACGTGCTCCTCGCGGATCAGCCGGAACACCGCGGCCGGCTCGACCTTGCGCAGGCAGACGTGGGTCGCCGCGGCGGCCGTCACCGTCCAGGTGAACGTCCAGCCGTTCGCGTGGAACATCGGCAGCGTCCACAGGTACGGCTCGGCCACCGGGATCGGCAGGTGCAGCAGGGTGCCGATCGAGTTCATCGTCGCGTTGCGGTGGGTGATCATCACGCCCTTGGGGCGCGCCGTGGTCCCGCTGGTGTAGTTGATCGTGATGAGGTCACGCTCGTCCACGACGGGGCGGGTGAAGTCCGGGCTCGCCGCGGCGACCGCGGCCTCATAGTCGAGCCAGCCGTCGCGGGCCCCGCCGAACGCGACGAAGTGCCGCACCCCGGGGAGCCGGTCCCGGATCGAGTCCACCGCGTCCAGGTAGTCGGCGTCGACGCAGACCACGCTGGAACCGGAGTGGTTGATGATGTAGTCGAAGTCCTCCGCGGTCAGCCGGTAGTTGATCGGCACCAGCACCGCCCCGATCTGCGGCACCGCGTAGAACGACTCCAGCTGGGCGTGGGTATTCGGCGCGATGGTCGCCACCCGGTCGCCGGGCGCCACGCCGAGCTCCTGCTGCAAAGTGGCTGACCAGCGGTCGCAGCGGTCGAAGAACTGCTCGTAGGTAAGCCGCAGGTCACCGTCCACGACGCCTTGGCGGTGACCGTGGAGACGGCGGGTGCGGCGGCCGAACTCGAGCGGCGTGAGTGGCGTTTCCATGGCGCGCCTCCACAGTGAAGCGGTCTCCGGCCCGCGCGGGCCGGCCGGGACCGGCCGGCCTGGGCAGGCCGGCCGGGGAGATGTGGCCGGCCCGGGCGGATGGCCGGCCACGGAGTACCCGCTCAGCAGGACATCCGTCACCGGCGGTTCCGCCGCCACCGCAGGCGTGCTGTCAACACGAACGTTAGCCGGAGATCGGCCGTTCCACGAGGACGCGTCCGCTTAAATTGCCGGGACCTTCGGCTCGGGCCCGCCTCCCAGCCGACCTGCCCGCCGGGCCCGGGCCCGCATCAGCGTGGTGCCTTGTGCTCCGCGGGCGGGGCACAACGCACCACGGTCATGGTCCGGGGACACCCCGGATCAGGGGGCGAGGACCCCGGCCAGGATACGGTTCTCGCCGCGCTGCCAGATGGTGCCGATCTCCGCGAAGCCCGCGGCGCGCAGCCCATCCACGTGCGTGGCCAGCTGGACGGACTCCGAGCCGTGGTGGTCCTCGGACAGCCGGCGCTGCTCCCGCTCGGCCAGCGGGGCGCCCAGCGCCGGGTCCTCCTTGATCGCCTCCCACCAGCCCTGCCAGCTCTCCGGCAGGCCGTCGGGGAAGCGGCGCCGCTCCTCCCGCTCGATCAGCACCTGGCCGAGCCGGACCAGGGTGGGAACCGCCGTCGCGTCGTCCCTGAGGTGATCACCGTCGAGCAGCAGCCCGCCCGGCCGCAGCACCGTGGCCAGCCGCGCGTACATGCCGTGCAGCGCCTCCGGCCGCAGCCAGTGCAGCGCGGTCGTGCTCACCGCCGCATCCGCCGGCCGGTCCAGGGCGAGCTCGCCGGTCCAGCCGTTGGAGCGGAGGTCTACATCGGCGAACCGCAGACCGTCCCGGTCGCCGTACGCGGTGCGGCCGAGTGCCAGCAGGACGGGATCGGTGTCGATGGCGACGACGCGCGCCGCGGGCATCCGGTCCAGCAGCCGGACTGACAGCGAGCCGGGCCCGCAGCCCAGGTCGAGCACGAGCGGGTCGGCGCGTCCGGCGGCCTCCTCCACCGCGTCGATGAGCGCGGTGAACCGGTCCTCCCGGTCGGGCAGGTATCCCTGCTGCTGGATCTCCCACCGGGCGATCCAGCGTTGCGCGGTCTCACGGTCCAGCACATCCTGATTCAGCCCGGGCACGCCCGCCTCCTTGTCACTGACGACTATGCTTTCGCCAGTCACAACCTAGGACCCGGAGCATAACTGGTCAAGTGAATTTCAACAGTCACATGGACATCGTGGTGACGGTGGCGGCCAGCCTCGTCAACCGGCTCACGCCGGGTGAGGAACGCGGCCACCCGTACCCGCCGGTGGGCGAGGCCGGACTGCCGGCGGCCGCCACCGCGGCGCTGCGCGCAGGCCGCCCGGGGACCCGGGACGTGACCCTGCCCGAGGCCCGGGAACTGCGCGGCTTCGCGATGGCGTTCCGGGCCGTGTTCGACGCCGTTTCCTCGGGCGACGTGGACTCCGCCGCCCGCCGGGTCAACGAGCTGATCGCGGCCACCGGCGCCCATCCGTGGCTGGACCGCCACGACGGCGAGCCGTGGCACCTGCACTTCCACGGGGCCGACGATTCGCTGGCGGTCGGCTGGGCGGCCGGCTGCGCCACCGGGCTGGCCGTGGTGCTGGGCAGTGACCTGCACGGCCGGATCGGGGTGTGCACGGCGGCGCGCTGCGACCGGGTCTACGTGGACACCTCACGCAACGGCACCCGCCGGTTCTGCTCCACGACCTGCCAGAACCGGGTGAAGGCGGCGGCCTTCCGGTCCCGGCAGGCCGCGGTCGGCTAACCGGCCGGCCCCGGCGTCCGGGCCCATCAGCGCGGGGACGGGCTGGCCAGGCGGGAGTCGTCGCGGCGCAGGCCCGTGGGCAGGTAGACGGCGCCCGGGCCGCCGCCCCGGGCGATGTCGGCCGGGTTGGAGATCGCGCAACGCTGCAGGGAAAGGCAGCCGCAGCCGATACACGAGTCCAGGCCGTCGCGCAGCGCGGTGAGCGCCTCGATCTGGTCGTCCAGCCGCTGCCGCCAGGCCCGGGACAGCCGGGACCAGTCCGCGCGGGTGGGAGTCCGCCCCGCGGGCAGCGACGACAGCGCCTCGGCCACCTCGTTCAGGCTGAGCCCGACGTTCCGGGCGGCCCGGATGAACGCCAGCCGGCGCAGCGTGCTGCGCTCGAACCGGCGCTGGCCACCCGCGGTCCGGGCCGCGGACAGCAGGCCGAGACCCTCGTAGTAGCGGACCGCCGACTCCGCGAAGCCGCTGCGCCGGGCGATCTCGCCGACCGTCAGCAAGTCCGTGGTGCGCATCAGGCTTTCCCTAACATGAAGTTGGCTTCAACTGTCAGTATCCCATGCTCGGGGGACGGCGGGTGTCACGGCGCGGGACGCGGTGGCCAGGCGGCTACGGTGCCGCGGCCACCAGACGGGGCCCCGGCGCTATCCGGCGCAGGCGCGGGCCTCCGGGGCATAGATGATCACGGACTGGTTCTCGAATACCGGGCGGTACCGGCCCGGGTCGGCCCGGGTCGGCCCGGAAACCCTCCATCTCAGCGGCCCGGCCGGGCGTCCGGTACAGCACCACGAACCGGACGTCCTCCCGGGAGATGGCCTCGGCCGCCGCGCAGCTGTCCGGATGCTCCAGCACTTCCTGCGAGTCGATCAGCGGGGTGACCCCGGCGGGCGGCAGTGAACGCGCGCTCGCGTAGGAGCCGGGGGCGTAATACATGAGGCCGGTGTAGCCGCCCAGGGCGAGCACGGAACGTTCGGTGATCCCGTGATTCATGGGGGTGGACACGATGGTGCCGCCCGAGTTGTGCTGCCGGAGCCAAGTACCGGCGGCCATGACGGGCGGGCTCAGCAGGCGGGCCGGCCGTGACTCGGTACGCGCTTGCCTGGCCGATGGCAGGGCGATGGCGAGCACGGCCGGGACCGCCAGCGCCAGCGACAGCGCGGCGACCGGGACCACCGCGGCCCGCCGCCAGGCCAGCCAGGCCGTCTTCACCAGCACGCCGGCCCCAAGCGCGGCGACCACCGAGAGTGCCGCGCCGAGGTCGCGCTCGAACCGCTGCGGGAAGCCGTCGGCGGCGGTCCGGCTGCCCGCGTACATGATCAGGCACCAGAGAATCATCGTCACCGTGGCGAGTACGGGAGCGGGTCTGCGCTCGTACCTCAGCATCACCGCGAGCAGCGCCAGGCCGAGCACGCCGAGCCAGACGAGGGGCGGCCCCAGCGCGGAGAACAGGTGCAGCGGGCCCGGCGCTGGCTGGCTGCCGAGGACCAGGGACACGGCGGCCGACGAGGCAGAATGCCCGGCCACCGGCCAGCCGACGCCGTAGGTGTACCAGCCGTAACAGATGGCGAGCAGGGCCAGCGCCGCCAGGCCAGCCAGGACCACGCGGGCCTCGGCGCGCCGGCGCAGGTAGAGCAGGTACGGCACCGAGGTGACCACGGCCAGGACCAGGATCAGCGCCTCGTACAAGGTGGCCACCGAGTGGTACAGGATCGGGGACGCCCCGAGCACCGCAGCCAGCGCCGCCGAGCGCCACGAGGGCGACGCGTAGAGCGTCAGCAGCGCGGCAATTCCCATGGTGATCAGGAAGTAGGCGCTGGTCAGGTCGGGATACCGGCCATCGGCGAGGCTGCCGTAGGCGCCGTGCAGCACCAGCCCCGAGAGGGCCGCCGCCACGATCCCGTACCGCCAGCCCCACAGCCGGGTGGCCAGCACGTACACGGCCAGGGCCGTGAGCACCAGGAGAGCGGGAGCGATCACGGAGAACAGCACCAGCGGAGGCAGGCCGGACAGGCGGGCGAGCACGGCGCTCATGGTCGGGAACCCGGGCGGATAGATCAGGTAGGACCCGTACGAGCCGTGGCCGAGCATCTGCTCCGCCATCACGACGTGCGAGAAATGGTCGAGCCCCCGGATGGATGGCCAGTCGTACCGGATGACCGGCTCGTAGCCGCGGACCGCGGTCGCCGCGAGCACGATCGCGAGCAGTGCCCCGCGCAGCGCCGGTGCCGCGGGGCGGGTTTCCCCGGTGCTCTCGCGCGGAGCGTCCCGGCCCACCACGACGGCCAGCACCAGCAGGACGAGAATCAGCAGGCCCAGCCAGGCGGGAGCCTGCCCGGGGCGCAGCACCGACCCGAGCGCGGCGAGGAACGCCACGGCCAGGAGCGCGAGCGCGCGGGGATCCTGGATCGCGCGCGGGGCGGGCAGGATGGGCTCGGCGGTCCCGCCTGCCGCTCCGCGCCAGAGGACGGCCAGCGCCCCGGAGCCGAGCACGAGGACCACCGACGCGATGGCGATCCACAGGGTGATCCCCGACCGGGCCAGGCGCGCCAGGACCAGGGCCACGATGGGGACGGTGGCCAGTGACAGCGCACTGGAGTAGCCGAGCCGCTCGGCCAGGCCCCCGGCCGGCCGCAGCAGGGCGGCCCAGAAGTAGCCGGGCAGCACGACGGCGGCGACCGCCGCACAGAGCGCGCGAATGAGGTCCAGAAGCATCAGGCACCCGCCAGGAGAAGCAGCGCGGACTGTCCTGGCCGACGCCCCGCCGTGTCGTTCTGAAACCGAAGGGCCCGAGCGTACCGAAGCATGGTCCGCCGTTGCCCGACCTTTTACATTTCCGCGCGTTCCCCCCCACAGTGGCCCTCGCCGCCGCCCGGCCCGCCACATCCGGCCAGGCCGGTGCGCGCCTGCGTGGCCGTTCCGCGCGGCCGGCTCCCCCCGCGGGGCCGTTCCGCGCCCGGTCCTTCCCGCGCCCCGGCCGCTCCCGCGCCGGCCCTTCCCCACGCCCGCTTGACTTCAAGTTGACTTCAACTATCAGTATGGGCGTGCACCCCAGAGACCTTGGAGGAGTCATGCCTACTGCTGTGATCACCGGAGCGTCCCAGGGCCTGGGCCGGGCCATGGCCCGCGCGCTGGCGGGGCGCGGCTGGTCACTGATCGTGGACGCCCGCCACGCGGACCAGCTCACTACCGCGGTGACCGGGCTCACCGCGGTGACCGCGATTCCCGGCGACGTGACCGACCCCGCGCACCGTGCCGCGATCGGCGCGGCGATCGGCCCGGCCGGCCGCCTCGACCTGCTGATGAACAACGCGAGCCGCCTCGGGCCCAGTCCCCAGCCAGCGCTGCGCAGCTACCCGCTGGCCGAGCTCGGCCACGTCTATGAGACCGACGTGCTGGCGCCGCTGGCCCTGTTCCAGGTCCTGGCCGGCCCGCTCACGGCGGCGGGCGGCACGGTCGTCAACGTCAGCTCGGACGCGGCCACCGACGCCTACCCCGGCTGGGGCGGCTACGGCTCGGCCAAGGCCGCGCTCGACCAGCTCACCGCGATCCTCGGCGCCGAGGAGCCCGGCCTGCGGTGCTACGCCTTCGACCCGGGTGACATGCGCACCGCCATGCACCAGCACGCCTTCCCCGGCGAGGACATCTCTGACCGCCCAGAGCCGGAGGTGGCCGCCGCGGCGCTGCTGCGGCTGCTCGTCCAGCGGCCGTCCAGCGGCCGCTACCGGGCCAGCGACTACCCGGAGACGGAAGCAGGCCTCCCCCCGGCAGCCCCGCAGGCCCCGGCAGCCCCGCAGACCCCGGCAGCTCCGCAGACCCCGGCAGCCCCACAGAGCCAGCACAGTCCGGCGGTGGCCCGGTGATCCGCTCCGCCAGCCGGCCCCCCGAGGCTCGCGGGCTGACCCGGGACGGCGTCCGGCTGCTGGCCGCCACCCCGGACGGCCTGGTCCACACCCGGTTCCGCGACCTGCCCCGCTTCCTGGCCCCCGGCGACCTCCTGGTCGTCAACAACTCCGCCACCCTGGCCGCCGCGCTCCCCGGGCAGCGCACCGGCGGCCGCGCGGTGACCGTCCATCTCTCCAACCAGCTAGATAACGGAACCTGGCTGGTCGAACTCAGGCAGGGTGCCGCGACGCCGGCCCGGCTCAGTGACGGGGTGCCCGGCGAGATCATCTCGCTTCCCGGCGGCGGGTCCGTCACGCTGCTGCGCCCCTACCCGGACCCGGCCGCCACCCGGATCTGGACGGCCGGGCTGACGACCGGCGCCGCCGCGGTGCCCGGCTACCTGGCCCGGCATGGCCAGCCGATCCGCTACTCGTACGTCCCTGACCAGTGGCCACTGACGGCCTACCAGACCGTGTTCGCCCACTCCCCCGGCAGCGCGGAAATGCCGAGTGCCGCGCGGCCGTTCACCGCTGAGCTGGTCACCCGGCTGATCGCGGCGGGCGTGGCGATAGCCCCGATCACGCTGCACACCGGCGTGGCCTCGCTGGAGACGGGCGAGGAACCGCTGCCCGAGTGGTTCGAGGTCCCGCAAGCCACCGCCGGCCTGGTCAACCTGACCCGCGCGGCGGGCCGCCGGGTAATCGCGGTCGGCACCACCTCCACGCGGGCCCTGGAGAGCGCGGCGACGGAAGGTGCGGGACAGGGAGGCACCGTCACCGCCCGCCGGGGCTGGACCGGCCTGGTGCTCGGGCCGGAGCAGCCGGCCCGCCTGGTCGATGGCCTGATCACCGGGTGGCACGAGGCGGGCGCCTCCCACCTCGCGCTGCTGAAGGCCGTGGCCGGGCCGGCGCTGGTCGAAGCCTCCTACCGGGAGGCTGAGGCCGCCGGCTACCTGTGGCACGAGTTCGGCGACAGCTGCCTGCTGCTGCCGCCCCGGCCAGCGGCCCGGGTGGCAGCCGCCACCCGGCCGGCGGGTTCCGCTCAGTCCGCCGCGGGGGCGGCAGGCAGCCAGCGCTTGATGCAGCCGAGCAGCTCCTCGGTGTCGACCGGCTTGGTCACGTAGTCGGTGGCCCCGGCGGCCAGGCTCTTGTCCCGGTCACCCTGCATGGCCCGCGCGGTCACCGCGATCACGGGCAGGCCGGTGAACTCCGGCATCTCGCGGATGGCGGCGGTGGTGGTGTAGCCGTCCATCTCCGGCATCATCACGTCCATCAGCACGAGATCGATGTCCTGGCCGGCGCGGAGCACATCGATCCCCTGCTGCCCGCTGGGCGCGTGGACCACGGTCAGCCCGTACAGCTCGAGGACGCTGGTGATCGCGAAGACGTTCCGCAGATCGTCGTCGACGATGAGCACCCTGCGGCCGCTCAGCCCGGCGTGCGGGCCGGGTTGGGCCGGCGGCCGGGTCACCACGGGCTGGTCCGCGGCCGCGCCGTTGACCGGGGTGTCCCCGGCCAGCCCGGTCACCGCGCCGGTCGGGCGGGCGGGCGGACTGGCGGTGCCGTTCGCGGCAGGCGTCCCGTTCACGGCCAGCGGGCTGACGGTCGCGTCCCCGCCGCCCTGGTAGGTGACCGGCAGGTACAGGGTGAAGGTACTGCCACGGCCCGGCTCGCTCTGCGCGGTGATCCGGCCGCCGAGCACGGCCGCGACCTCCCGGCTGATGGCCAGGCCCAGACCGGTGCCGCCGTAGCGGCGGCTGGTGGTGCCGTCGCCCTGCTGGAAGGCCTCGAAGATCGTCTTCAGGCTGTCATCGGAGATGCCGATCCCGGTGTCCGACACGGAGAAGGCCAGGCCCGCCGCGCCCCCAGAGGCCTGCGGGGTCTCCCGGCGGATTCTCAGCTCCACCCGTCCCTGCTGGGTGAATTTGACCGCGTTGGACAGCAGGTTGTGCAGAACCTGGCGGAGCCGCTGGCGGTCGGTGACGACCTCGGAGGGCACGTCCGGGGCCGACGCCACCGCGAACTCCAGCCTCTTCTCGGCCGCGAGCGGCTCGAACACGGTCCGCAGGTCCTCGGCCAGGGACCCGAGCGCGAACGGCTCCGGGTGCACGTCCAGCTTGCCGGCCTCCACCCGGGACAGGTCCAGGATGTCGTTGATCAGCAGCAGCAGGTCCGACCCGGACGAGTGGATCACGTTCGCGTACTCGACCTGCTTGGTGGTCAGGTTCGCGGCCGGGTTCTCGGCCAGCAGCCGGGCCAGGATGAGCAGGCTGTTCAGCGGCGTGCGCAGCTCGTGCGAGACGTTCGCGAGGAACTGCGACTTGTACCGGGAGGCCAGGTCCAGCTGCCTGGCGCGCTCCTCGATCTCCTGCCGGGCCTGCTCGATCTCGGTGTTCTTGATCTCGATGTCGCGCTTCTGCCGGGCCAGCTGCGCCGCCTTGTCCTCCAGCTCGGCGTTGGAGCTCTGGAGCTCCTCCTGCCGGGCCTGCAGCTCGCCGGTGCGGGACTGGAGCTCGCCCGCCAGCCGCTGGGACTCCTGCAGCAGGTGATCGGTGCGGGAGTTCACGATGATCGTGTTCACGTTGACGGCGATGGTCTCCATCAGCTGCTCCAGGAAGTCCTGGTGCACCTGGGTGAACCGGCTGAACGAGCCCGCCTCGATCACGCCGAGGACCTGCCCCTCGAACACGATGGGCAGCACGATGAGGTTGACTGGCGCGCCGTCGCCGAGCCCGGAGGAGATCCGCACGTAGTCGGGTGGCGCGTCGGTGACAATGATGGGCTTCCGGGTCTTGGCGACCTGCCCGATCAGCGACTGGCCCAGCCGGAACTGGCTGGGCGCCGCGACGTCGGCCCGCAGGCCGTACCCCGCGATGAGGCGCAGGACCATGCCCTCGCTGGTGTCGCCGGAGATGAAGAACGTGCCGTGCTGGGCGCCGACCAGCGGGATCAGCTCGTCCATGATCAGCTCAGCGACCGTGGCGATGTCCCGGTGCCCCTGCATCAGGCCGGAGATCCGGGCCAGGTTGGTCTTGAGCCAGTACTGCTCCTGGTTGGCCTTGGTCGTCTCGCGGAGGGACTGGACCATCGCGTTGATGTTGTCCTTGAGCTCCGAGACCTCACCCTCGGCCTCCACCGAGATGGAGCGGGTCAGGTCCCCGGTCGCCACCGCGCTGGTCACCTCGGCGATGGCGCGGACCTGGCGGGTGAGGTTCCCGGCCAGCTCGTTGACGTTCTCGGTCAGCCGCTTCCAGGTGCCGGACAGCCCCTCGACCTCGGCCTGCCCGCCCAGCCGGCCCTTGCTGCCCACCTCACGGGCGACCCGGGTCACCTCGGCCGCGAACGAGGAGAGCTGGTCAACCATCGTGTTGATCGTGGTCTTGAGCTCGAGGATCTCGCCGCGCGCGTCCACGTCGATCTTCTTCGACAGGTCACCCTGGGCGACGGCGGTGGTCACCAGCGCGATGTTGCGGACCTGGCTGGTCAGGTTGCCCGCCATGAAGTTCACCGAGTCGGTGAGGTTCCGCCACGTCCCGCCGACCCCGGGGACCTGCGCCTGGCCGCCCAGGCTGCCCTCGGTACCCACCTCGCGGGCCACCCGGGTCACCTCGTCGGCGAACGCGGACAGCTGGTCGACCATCGTGTTCAGGGTGTCCTTCAGGGCGAGCATCTCGCCCTTGACGTCCACCGTGATCTTCTGGGTGAGGTCACCGCGGGCCACCGCGGTCGCGACCTGGGCGATGTCGCGCACCTGCCCGGTCAGGTTGTCGGCCATGGCGTTGACCGACTCTGTGAGGTCTTTCCAGGTCCCGGCGACTCCCGGGACCTGGGCCTGGCCGCCGAGCTTGCCGTCGGTGCCCACCTCGCGGGCCACCCGGGTCACCTCGGAGGTGAAGAGCGCCAGCTGGTCGGTCATGCTGTTGAAGACGGTGGAGATCTCGTCCATCAGCGGATCGCCAGTGTGCGGCAGGCGGGTGCTGAAATCCCCGCCGCGGACCGCAGTCAAGCCCCCGAGCAGCCGTTGCAGCCTCGGGTCGGCGGTCTGGCTCCCAGCCAGCATTGTTTCCGCCATGAACGACTCCTCCTGCTGCTGACCGCACCGCTGGCGCGGCCAGTCACCGTGTGTTCTGTGACAGACCGATACTGCCACTGTCGTTGACGTGGTCAAAAACAGGCGTTAAGGACACCCCCTGCCCGGTAACGTGGCACCTAAGCCGCTGACCTCCCGGGAAGGCCTCCTACCGTGACAGTACCGAGCGGCGCCGAATTCGCACGGCTAAGCGCCCTAATTGCACGGCAGCGGCGTGAGCTCGACAGGATGCAATCCGGGGCGGCCGCCCGCTCTGTGGTGGACCTGGCCCGCGGCGTGCTGATGGAGCAGCTCCGCTGCTCACCTGCGGAGGCGCAGGCTCAGCTGACGCATCTCTCCGCGGAATCCGGCACGAGCCTGGCCGAGCTCGCGGCGCAGATTACCGGGCAGCAATCTCCCGCGATTGTTTCCGGGGAGCCGGCCGACCCGGACGCGCCGGGGCGCACGCTGCCCAGCACCCACCGGGTGGCCCTGGCCGGGGCCGCCGCGGAAACCGCCCACGACGGCGGCGGCATCGCGGCCGCCGTCCTCGAGGAGGCGCTGGCCCCCGCGGGCGCGGTCGCCATGGCGCTGTGGCTGGCCGAGCCCGACGGCGGCCTGGAACTGGCCGGGCAGGCCGGGTTCTCGGCCCGCGACGCCAGCCGCTGGCGGCGGATCCACCCGGACATGGACACGCCCGCGCAGCGGGCGGCCGACGAGGGGGCCGAGTACTGGTGGCCCGAGGGCCGCCCGGACGCCGCGCTGGCCCCGCTGATGGGCGACTGGCCGCACGGCGCCCGCGCGGTGCTCCCGCTGCCCGGTCCGGGGGCGGCGCTCGGCGCGATGGAGATCTGCTGGCCCGGGCCCCTTGAGGAGTTCCCGGACCCGCTCCGCCGGCACATCAGCGCGCTCACCGACGTCTGCGCCCAGGCCCTCGGCACCCGGCTGCCCAGCGGCGACCTGGCCGCGGATCACCGGGCGTCGTGGGCCTTCGGCCTGCTGGACAACCTGCTCAGCTCGGCGCTGTTCGCGACCGCCATCCGCGACGACGCCGGGATGATCACCGACTTCCGGATCAGCTACCTCAGCAAGGACTTCGCTGACCCGTCGGGCCGGGAGGCCACCGTCCTGGCCGGGCGCCCGCTGCTGGAGGTCTACCCGGCCGCGGCCCTGGCCGGCGGGCTGTATGAGCGGGCGGTCCAGGTGATGGCCACCGGCGAGGCGCAGTACACCGCGGGCGAGATCATCGCCGCGCCGGTGGCCGGCGGCCTGGTCACCCCGGTCCTGGAAGTCCGCGTCGCCCGCCTCTACGACGGCGTGGTGATCACGTGGCGGCCCGCGGGTGAGGTCGAGCGCCTCGGCGGGCTGCTGCACCAGGCCCAGCGGCTCGGCCGGATCGGCGGCTGGGAGGAGAACCTGCTCACCGGGGAGGTGCTCTGGACCGAGCCGACGTTCGCGCTGTTCGGGCAGGCTCCGGGCGACCCGGTCCCGCTGGCCAAGCTGCACGCCCACGTCCCGGCCGACGACCTGCCGGTGGTGGAGAGCTTCCGCGCCACGCTGCTGGAGGACAAGCAGGAGGCCGTCGCGGCGTTCCGGATCATCCGGGCTGACGACGAGAGCGTCCGGCAGATGCGCGCGTTCGCCGAGCCGATCACCGACCAGGCCGGCACGCTGGTCGCGGTGCGCGGCGCCTACCAGGACGTATCCGCGAACTATCACACCCAGGTGGCGTTCGCCGCGACCCGGGACCGGCTGGCCGACACGGAGGAACGAGCCGCGGAGGAGCACCGGCTGGCGCTGCGGCTGCAGCAGGCCATCACCCCGCAGGCCGCGGAACCGGTGGAGATCGCCGGCCTGGACATTGCCGCCCGCTACCGGCCCGCCGGGCCCGGGAACCTGGTCAGCGGTGACTGGTACGACACGGTTCCGCTGCCTAGCAGGGAAGTGCTGCTCGTCGTCGGGGATATCGCTGGTCACGGTATCGACGCGGTGACCGGCATGGTGGCGCTGCGGAACTGCCTGCGCGGTCTCGCGATCACCGGAGCCGGGCCGGCCCGGCTGCTCGGCTGGCTCAACGGCGTGGCCTGTCACCTCACCGACGGCATCATCGGCACGGTGGTGTGCGGCCTCTACGATCCCGCGCAGCGGACGCTGCGCTGCTCCCGGGCGGGCCACCTGCCGCCGCTGCTGGTGCGCGACGGCGTGGCGCGGGAACTGACGCTGCCGGTCGGGGTGCTGGTCGGCGCGGACCCGGACGCCAGCTATGAGGAGCTGACCACCACGCTGCAGCCGGGTGACGCGCTCGCGCTATACACCGACGGCCTCATCGAGCGGCACGACGAGGCGATCGACGACTCGATGAACGCGCTGCTGCGCCTGGCGAGCGGCCCGGTCGACGATGTCCACCGGTTCGCCGATCACCTGATGAGCAACGCCCGCTCCGACACCAGCGACGACGCCTGCCTGGTCGCGGTCCAGGTCCGCTAGGCGGCCGGCGGCCGCGGGCCGACTCAGCGGACCCCAGCCGGGGCGGCCCGGCCGACCTGCTCAGCCAACTTGCTCAGCCGACCTGCTCAGCCGAAGAAGACCTCGGCCTCGGCGTAGCGCTCCGGCGGCACCGTCTTGAGCTCGCGGGTGGCCTCGGCCAGCGGCACCCGGACGATGTCGGTCCCGCGCAGCGCCACCATGGTGCCGAAGTCACCGTCGTGCACGGCCCCGATCGCGTGAATCCCGAACCGGGTGGCCAGCACCCGGTCGTAGGCCGTCGGGGTCCCGCCCCGCTGGACGTGGCCCAGCACCGTGCACCGGGCTTCCTTGCCGGTCCGCTTCTCGATCTCGTCGGCCAGCGTCTGGCCGATACCGCCCAGCCGCACGTGGCCGAACGCGTCCAGCCGCTGGTCGGCGACCTGGACGTCCTCTTCCTGCGGGGTGGCGCCCTCGGCGACCACCACGATCGGCGCGTACCGGGTCTGGAACCGGTGCTCCACGTAGGCGCAGACCTTCTCGATGCTGAACGGCTTCTCCGGGATGAGGATCACGTTGGCCCCGCCGGCCAGCCCCGCGTGCAGCGCGATCCAGCCCGCGTGCCGCCCCATCACCTCGCAGATCAGCGCCCGGTGGTGGCTTTCCGCGGTGGTGTGCAGCCGGTCGATGGCCTCCATGGCGATGTTCACTGCGGTGTCGAAGCCGAACGTGTAGTCCGTGGCGCCCAGGTCGTTGTCGATGGTCTTCGGCACCCCGACCACCTGGAGGCCTTCCCCGTGCAGCCGGGTGGCCACCCCCAGGGTGTCCTCCCCGCCGGTCACCACCAGGGCATCGACGCCCAGGCCGGACAGGTTGTCCTTGATCCGTTCCACCCCGGAGCGGCTCCCCTGGCTGGCGGACTCCGCCAGCGGGTTGGTGCGGGACGAGCCGAGGATCGTCCCGCCCCGCGGCAGGATCCCCCGTACCGCCTGCACGTCAAGGGGCACGGTGTCGCCTTCGAGGGGCCCGCGCCACCCGTCGCGGAAGCCCACGAACTCGTAGCCGAACTCCTCCGTGCCCCGCCGGACCACCGCCCGGATGACCGCGTTCAATCCTGGGCAGTCTCCGCCGCCCGTCAGCACTCCAACTCGCATAGGGCAACACTAGTCCCCATGAGCGTGCTGGCTGTCGACGCTGGAACAACCGGCGTCACCGCGTTGGTCGTGACCGAAGACGGGCTGGTCTCCGGCCGCGGATACCAGGAATTCCGCCAGTATTTCCCGGAGCCGGGCTGGGTGGAGCACCTGCCCGAGGACATCTGGCAGGCGACGCTGGCCGCGTCCCGCCAGGCCCTCACCCGGGCGGGCGATCCGCCGGTGCGCAGCCTCGGGATCACCAACCAGCGGGAGACCGCAGTGGTCTGGGACCGGGCCACGCTGGCCGCCCCGCGCCGGGCGATCGTCTGGCAGGACCGGCGGACCGCCCGGATCTGCGACGCGCTGCGCGAGGCCGGGCACGAGGCCCGGGTCGCCAGCCTGACCGGCCTGCGCCTCGACCCGTACTTCACCGGCACCAAGCTCACCTGGCTGGCCGAGCACGACCAGCGGACCTGGGGCGGCCTGGCGGACGGCTCGCTGGCCTGCGGCACGGTGGATTCCTATCTGATCGCCCGGATGACCGCGGGCGCCCGGCACGTGACCGACGCGTCCAACGCCTCGCGCACGCTGCTGTTCGACATCGGGGCCGGGCAGTGGTCCGGGGAACTGTGCGAGCTGCTCCGGGTGCCCGCACGGGCGCTGCCCGAGGTGGTGCCGTCCACCGGGGTGGTGGCGCGCACCGACCCCGGCTCCTTCCTCGGCCTCGACCTCCCGGTGGCCGGCATCGCCGGCGACCAGCAGGCGGCCCTGTTCGGCCAGGCCTGCTTCAGCCCGGGCGACACCAAGTGCACGTACGGGACCGGGTCCTTCGTGCTGGCCAACACCGGGCCGGAGGTGGTCCGCTCGGCGGCCGGGCTGCTGTCCACGGTGGCCTGGATGGACGAGTCCGGCCACCTCACCTACGCACTGGAGGGCTCGGTGTTCGTGACTGGCGCCGCGGTCCAGTGGCTGCGGGACGGGCTCGGCCTGCTGGATCACGCGGCGCAGAGCGAGGCGCTGGCCCGCAGCGTGCCCGACTCGGGCGGCGTGGTGTTCGTGCCCGCGCTGACCGGCCTGGGCGCGCCCGACTGGGATCCGGACGCGCGGGGCGCGCTGTTCGGCATCACCCGCGGCACGACCCGGGCGCACGTGGTCCGCGCGACCCTGGAGGCGATCGCCTTCGAGGTCCGCGATGTGGCCGACCTCATGATCGAGGGCGGCTCGCAGGGCGGCTCGCAGGGCGGCCGGGTGCTGCGTGCCGACGGCGGGGCCAGCGCCAACGACCTGCTCATGCAGCTCCAGGCTGACCAGCTGCAGGTCCCGGTGGAACGCCCGGTGGTCGGCGAGACCACCGCGCTCGGGGCCGCGTTCCTGGCCGGGCTGGCCACCGGGACCTGGTCCTCGACCGGCGAGCTGGCCGCGACCTGGCGGCTGGACCGCCGGTTCGACCCCGGCCCCCGGGACGACGCGGCCTACGCCCGCTGGCGCCGCGC
>JAOPYP010000490.1 GCA_025964635.1 Actinomycetes bacterium
AGGTCACCGGTCAGCGCAAGGACCGGCACGGCCGCTGGTGCGTCGGGCTCCGCTGGTACGCCAGCCCGGCCGTGGGCGGCCGCGAAGGCTGGTACCTCTACGATCCGGTCTTGATCCGGCGCCCGAATCCCTGATCATTGGTCGCCTGAATTGCACTGTTCTGTTGGCGCAGGCGGGCCTGGTTAGGGGTCCAGCCTCCGGGCTCGCATGCTGTGCTGATCACTCGGGTGGTTGCCCCGGGCCTGACTGGCCAGCGCTTTCTACCACGGCCTGCCCGCCAGCGAAGACGACGACCGCGACCGTTGTGACCGCGAGCGCGTCTTCTTTCCCGAGATTCGTCAAGATGTTGTTGAGTACGTCCATCCAGGCGGGCATGAGACGCCGTGGCTTGATCCTCCTGCCTTCCGGATCCATGAGGGTGGCAACTGCAAATGAGGCGCTGCCCGGGCCCCACATCGCGTCGGCGATCTCCATGAGAGTGAACGATCTCTTGGCCGGGTTAGCCGCGTGCAGTTCGTTGACAAGGGCCAGCACGGATTCCTGATCAAAGCCAGGCCGGGTCTCCATGCCTGGAGTACATCAGACCGCCTGGCGGGCGTTATGTCGCCAGAAGGCCGGGATGGCTCTCCTCGCGCCCCGTTCCCTGAGGGCGCTGAGATACGGACCCCGGCCACTCAGGAGGCGGGCTGCCAGTCTGGGTCCCGTCCGGTCCAGGCGAGGAAGGCGCGGGAGTCCGAGACACCGGCCGGTGCGGATCTCGCCGCGGCGAAGACCCGGGGACTGCGGATCTGCTCGGCGGGGAGGGTTCGAGCACGCTGCGGGCGAACTCGACCGCCTCGGCGGGCAGCACCAGATCCCGGCCTGCGCTCTTGGCGACGTCCCAGCCGTGCACGAAGAGGTCGACGGCCGGAAAGCTGAGACCGTCGCCGATAGTGCGCTTGCCCCTCGGCGAGTCGACCACCTGAGCTACGTCAGCGCCCGCCACGGCGCTGCGGGCCGGGGCGGCGAGTCCCCGCCACCACGGCCCGGGTCTTCCCTCAACCGCGGCGCCAGGAGGCTCGACCGGCGACCACTCGGGCTGGGCACCCTGGAGGAGCAGCGTCCCGAATCGCGTGGCTTGACCGACGTGACCGAGAATATCCAGGGGCCGCCAGCCCTGGCACGGGGATACTCCCTGCCAGTCGGTCCCGCCGAGTCCGCTCACTGCATCGCTGAGAAATCCAGACCCCGCAGAAATGCTGTATCAGGCTGCCACTGCATCTACCTAGCTTGCTTGGCACGACGGCCCGGGCTGCGCTGGTTGCCGCGGTGGTTGAGCCGTTGGCCGTCTCCTGCGGACTAATTTAGTTACTGCCCTATTGTCGCGGCTGCCTTATGGTATGCGGCAAGCGCGGCCGGATGACCTTCTAGCCTCCAGGGTTCCTTACGGTTTATATCGAACCAGATGAGCCCGGCTAGATTGTACCGTCGCAGAGCTGAGAACAGACCTGAAATCTGAGATGGCTGCTGCGTGCCGGGCTGCGCTCCGGTCTCGGCGATAAATACTGGCTTGTCGGTGAACGAGCGAATATTCGCGAGTTGTTTGGCGAATATCGAGTTGAACGTCTCTCCGGGCCGCTGGTAGCCGTCTATCCCGATCCAGTCAACATAGGCCGCACCAGGCCACCATTGACTAGCCCAGGAGCCGCCGTGATCGCGTTGCCATACGTGATCAGGATCCCAGGACCAGGTCACGTTCCGCACGTGCTCCCGCCTAAAGAAGCGATAAATGTGGCGCCACGCGGCGATGAACGTGGCCGGACTGGTCTGTGGGCGTCCCCACGAATACCAGGAGCCGTTCATCTCGTGGCCGAACGACAGGACCACGCGGCACCGGAAGTCCCGGACCGCTCGTGCATAGTTCCGCAGGTAGGAGTCGTAGCGGCCGGCCGCGATCCTGGCTAGTGATACGTGCCGGGGGTTAAGCTGGATTAAGGGAAGGGCACCCCCGGCGACGACCTGCTTTGCCTCATAACGCGGGAATCGGCGGGGAAACCCGCTGTAGAACTCGATGATACTCATTCTTGTTTTCGTGGCATGACTAAAAGACTGCGCGGCCTCGGTGATTGGTGGATTGATGGCGACACCCGTGAAGGGCGCTCGCACGATACGGTCGACACACGCTGCGGGGGAAGATGTTGCGCTCGCCTTGGAAGGAGAGTGCATTAGCGTGGACGGATGGGACAGCGCGGAAGGGTGCGTGGCCAGCAAGAGAAGCCCGATCACGAGGGCGGCGCCCACCGGAAGGGCCACTGCGGCAACTACGGGGCGGCTTGTCATGGGCAGGACGTTCTGCCGCCCGATGAGGCGAGCTGCCATACCTGGGTGCTGTGATGTCCCTGAGCAGCCATCACGGCGAGCCTGTACCGCCTGCCGTGTGTGATCAGCTTGTGGACCTGATAGTCGTAAGCGTGCGCGTAGGAACCCTGATCCATCTTCAAGATCACCAGGGAGACGCGTCCGGCGCAGATTCGGGCTCGGGTCTGTGCCTGGGAGGCTGCGGACGGGGCAAGGATCCCCATCCACGCTCTGGACGGAATCTCGGGCAGGTAGTACTGCTCCGTCCGAGCGGCACCATCGGACAGGATGTACGTTCCGCGCTGGTAGCCGTGGCTGACTGCAGATACGAGCTGGGCGGCCACCCCGCTGCTCGGGCCGCGGAACTGCACCGTCTGAAGACGGCCAGCGATCAGGGCTAGCAAGATGAGCACGCACGCGGCTGCGCTGCCCGCGAACCGGCCTGCTGGGAAGCGCAGCCCAATCCGGTCCACGATTTCGCTGACCGCATAGCCAGCGCCGATCGCTGCGCAGGGCAGCCCAAAGGCCATGTTCTTATCCAGGGATCCGAGCTGATGGAGATGGGCCTGGTCTACAGGGGCGATAAGCGCTCCCAGTACGAGGAGTGAGAGAAGCGCCGTCTTCCTAAATGCGTGCCGCCCGGTTGCGCTCACGATCAGGCCCACCGCCGCAGGCACCACGAGCACGCCAGTAATTGCGAACGCCCGCCAGAGGATGACAGAGGCTGGCTCAGATGCACCAAAGTGAATGGTGCGGAGGACTGTGGTTATCTTCACTCCCGTGAGATAGTCTGCGCCTCCCAGTATCAGGAACCCTGCGTCAAGGACGGCTACGGTTACAGCAAGCGACCACGCCCGCAAGAAAGCTTCCGCGGCTCCCCTGCCCCAGTTATGGACGAAAGCAACTCCGATGACCAGGGGATCCCAGGCCAGGGTGGCATACTTCGCCGCATTCGCGAGAGCGAGGGCGAGAGCACAGGCAGCTATCCATCGATAACTTTCATCGCGTGTCTTGACCGCCGCCCACAAGCCCAGGGTGAGGAAAAATAGAGCGAGAGGGTTAAAGGTAGCGAAAGCTCCATTATGGACGATGAGGCCCGAGATGGCGAAGAGTGCCGAGGCAAAGAGCCCTGGGCGGCGCCCGAACAGCCGGCAGCCCGTTAGGTACACCATGCTTGTGGCGCCGATCATCATGATCAGAGACAATCCCCGCGCAGCTGCCAGGCCAGCAATCGAATCAGCCGCTGCGCCAAGGGGCGGATAGAGCACAGGAGCACCAGAGAACCAGGTGGCGTAATCAGGCAGCGTCCCGTGGTGCAGCCAGTGTGACCATTCCTGATGGCCAGCCTGCAGATACAGGGCCTCGTCAGTGAACGGAGCGGTACGCCAGAGCCACGGTAGCGTGAGCACCGCCTGGGCCACGAGAATGGACCATAGCTGCCAGGCCCCTGCTGCCCTGTGCTTCACGCCGCCCCGCTCATGGCGGCCTCCCTGGCGGGAGTGGGCGGCCTGCCCGTGGCCGGATCCGCTTCCGGGTTCAGCACCAGCTCCGCGCCATGCTGCCTGGTGGTCCATCCTTGCCGCAGAAATGTGCAGGTTCCCCAGACCCGGACAATCTTGGCCAAGACCACCGAGGACCAGAGAGCCGAGAGAGGACGGACCAGGAACAGTATGACCCGGTCAGCCATCGTCTCATCGCTTCGCGGGAAGCATAGCGTCCGCATGCTATTGGGCACGGACAGTATTAGCAGGATGACGAGCGCACGGGCCACGTCTGGCTCACTCGCGGGCCACGTTGCGACCAGCAGCGCCAGCAGGCAAATCGAGAACAGAAAGCTATATATTCCGGCAATGGTGAACCACCAGCAATATGAGAAAACGGGACGGTATTTGATTCGCCAGAAATTTCTTACTGTCCGGCCACGGGCCCAGCGGATCCGCTGCCGGAGATGATGGCTCATGGACTCCGGCCACATCGTGAGACCGAACGCGGACAACTGCTGGACCGACCTGCCTTCTGCGCTCGCGCAAAGCGCAAGGAGCGAATCATCACCGAGGCTGATCCGCCGGCCGCAGAAAAACTCATCCCTGTAGACAGGCATGTATTTCCGTATCGCTGATGCCCGGTAGAGGGCGAATGGGCCCCGGTTGGTGTACATGTCTCCGGCAACCGACCACGCCGCCCCGATTACCCCCTGAGCGAACAGCTGCAATGAGCATTGCATCCGGGTCAGGAGGTTCGCCGTGGCGTTGAATCCCATCTCTATCCCGGCTACCGACATGACTCCCCGGCTGCGGAATGGCTTCAGCCCTTCTTCGATCGCCAGATAATCAAGGGTGGTGTCAGAATCCACGGTGACAAAGATGTCAGTATCTGGGACAGCATCGAATACCGCCGCGTGCGCCCGCCGTTTCCCCTGGTTCGCCTGGCGCAGCCAGCGGATCTCCAGGCCGGCTGGCCAGCTTCCCTCCCAGTACCGCCGGAGTTGCGTGTAGTCCGTTTTCGAGCCGTCGTCAACGATGAAGATCAGCTGGGGTGGCCTGCTCTGGTTGGCCAGGGCGTACAGGCAGCGGTCCAGCAGCCCGGGATCCTCGTTGTAGACGGGGATGGCGACGGTCACATGCAGCCGGTCGAGTTGCCGGCGGGCAGCGGTGGACACCGTCACGGGCTGGTCGAACCATGACAGGATCCAGCTCACGGCTCTGAAACCGACATTCGGGGCTGCGCACAGGGCCAACACCAGCGACTGCCAGCCGAGATGCCAGGCAATCCAGCCGGAGAGGAAGAGGCTTGATAGAAGTAGGCCTCGAGCCTGCTTCCGGTTGAACCTGACCCGGGGGATCTCGTACCGGCGGTTCAGGGCTCCCGGAGTGACTTCCTGCGACGCCACAAGCCTCGAACGGCCACGGCGAACCCCACTGTCGTTATCGCGGACACGACCGCGGCGATCTCTATGCCAGCCAGGAGAAATCGGCTCACTTACGCCCTCCTTTCGCGTAACCGGTGACATCCGCCCTAGATGCCTGGATGGCGCCTGAGCCGTGCGGCGCGGGATATCCATGTCGGGCACGGCCCGCGTGGTGGCTGTGGCTTCTGCGAGCCTGATCGCCGCGGCGATCCCAGCGTGCTGCGAGTCGTCGAAGTGGCGGGGACGCACATCTAGTGAGCCGGCGGAGCCCAGGCGGAGTCCAGGATCCTGCCGTGGATCCCCGCCCGGGGACGATCCGCCCCACTCGCCGCTACTCCCGTAATAGCGATCTTGGTGGTGGATTGAGCCCAGTCCCTGCACGGGGCTGACATGCTTTCCCACGCGTTCCCCCGGTGTGTCGACGTGTTGGTCTCGGCGCCGTGCGGCGGGCAGCCAGCGATCGCTGGGAACTTGGTTCTGTGTCTGAACAACTTCTCTTGAAAGCGCCATAGATCCTGTATGTGTTACTTCGGGGTGAGGCGTCCGTGGTTGATCAGAGCCTGGGCTGGCCACGTCCGGCCACTAGCGCCACAGGGATCCGGGTTCACATCCCCGCGCAGGTGGTGCTCCTGGCACACGGGAGACACGGCCGGGGAGTCATCTACGGTGCAGATGGAAACCCATGTGAACTTTCACCCCGTATGGGGCGTCTAGCAGCTGGCGTACCTGAGGTTCCGGCTGCGGCCAGTGGTCTGGCTGACCAGCCCGGGGCTGAGGGACCGGGAAGACGGCATTCAGAGCGGGGGCCACGCATATGCTCAGCAAGAATCGGCTGCTTGTTCTGTGCCTGGCTGGCGGGGCGGCCCTGATCATGGGCTTCTCGCTGGCAGGTGGGGCCAACGCTGCGACGTCCGGTAACTGGTCCACGTACCTCAACAACAGCGGCCGCACGGGCTTCGACAGCGCGGAAACGCTGATTACGCCGTCAACGGCCCCTGGTCTGCACCCGCTGTGGACTGACAGCTCCGGTTCGGTGTCGGCGCAGCCGGTGGAAGCCAACGGGACCGTCTATTACGGCTCATGGGACGGCTACGAGCGCGCGGTCGATGCCGCGACCGGCACGCAGCTGTGGGCCACCTACGTCGGGCAGACGACCAAGAGCACCTGCAATCCGCCCAGTGCAGGCGTCGCTAGTACTGCGACCGTTGGCACCGTACCCGTAAACGGTGTTTCCACCCAGGCTGTCTTCGTCGGCGGCGGTGATCATAACTTCTACGCTCTCAATGCCGCTACAGGGGTCGTTATCTGGAAAACTGCCCTGGGCACGACATCTAGTACCTTCCTGTGGAGCTCGCCGCTGTTTTACAGAGGCATCATTTACGAAGGCGTCGCATCCTTTGGGGACTGCCCCCTCGTCCGGGGCAAGATGATCGCCATACGCGCAACCACCGGCGTGATCCGTAACACCTTGTATACCTCGCCGAGCGGCTGCACCGGAGCCAGCGTGTGGGGTTCACCGGCATTGGACACTGTAACCGGCGATATATACTTCGCAACCGGAAATAGCAGTACCTCGTGCACCGAGCCCCTCTCAGTTGCAGTAATCCAGGCGAGCTCAACACTGTCCATGCTGAGCAGTTGGCAGATACCATCGGCAGACCATGGCCCGGACAGCGACTTCGGGTCCACGCCTACCCTGTTTACCTCGGGCGGCGTTCCCATGGTCGGCATCCAGAACAAGAACGGCGTCTACTACGCGTTTGACCGTGGTTCACTCAGCAGCGGGCCCGCCTGGCGGACCCGGATCGCCAAAGCCGGTGAGTGCCCGGAGTGCGGTACCGGCGACATCTCTTCGAGCGCCTGGGACGGCAAATACCTCTACGTAGGCGGTGGCAACACCACGGTCAACGGCGTGAGTTGCAAGGGCAGCGTGCAGGCGTTGCAGCCTGGTACTGGAAATACCGTCTGGCAGGACTGTCTCCAGGGCGGTGCGGTGGTCGGAGCGATCACGGCCGTGCCTGGCGTCGTGTTGGCCGGTCAGGGAACTTACTTCATGGCACTCGATGCTGGTACAGGCAATACCTTGCTCAGCTATCAGGATGGTAACTCTGGTTCCGATTTCTGGGGACCGGCTTCTGTGAGCAACGGAGTTGCTTACGTTGGCAACCAGGACGGGACACTGTTTGCCTTCGGCAGCTAACCAGCCAGGACCTGAGAACGGTTGGCTACCGAACAAGGCTCGCCGCGACCATAGACATAATCGACTACGCG
This sequence comes from Actinomycetes bacterium, assembly GCA_025964635.1. Taxonomy (GTDB): domain Bacteria; phylum Actinomycetota; class Actinomycetes; order Streptosporangiales; family Streptosporangiaceae; genus RYN-230. The sequence goes on from JAOPYP010000490.1 coordinate 7,517, forward strand.
CGGCGTCTGGGGCTGGGTGGAACATGAACGAGCAGGCGCCCCCTGCCTGGCCGGCCGGGGTCGGGGACCTCGCGGCTGCGGACCACCAGCGATGGGCGGGCCTTGTCGTGCGCAACCTGATCCACGCGATCAGCGAGCATAGCCAGTTCGACCCCGCACACCTTGTAGGCCCGGCTGTTATGATCCTCCACTCCGTCAACCACCAGGCCACCATCGACAGCCAAGGACGCGAGGTTCTGAGCCAGGTCGGTGTTGTGCGTGCGTTTGTCGGCCGGAAGCTCCGTTTTCGCTGATAGGTCCGGAGGGTGTGGTGCCTAGCCTCAGGACATGCGAATGGCGTGTCTCAAGACATAGGAATGCGCCGGCCGCCAGGGTCGGCGGATGTCGAAGGCGCGCCTGGTCATCACCGCTGTCATCACCGAGGGCCGCAGTCAGGGGGAGGTGGCCCGGGCCTATGGGGTGTCCCAGGGGTGGGTCAGCCGGCTTGTGTCCCGGTACCGCGATGAGGGCGAGGTGGCGTCCGGGCCCCGGTCCCGGCGGCCGCGGACCTCGCCCGCGGCGATCCCGGATACCACAGTTGAGCTGATCGTCAGGCTGCGGAAGGAACTGTCCGGGCAGGGCCTGGACGCCGGGCCGCACACCATCGCCTGGCACCTGGAACACCACCACCAGGTCAAGGTCTCAGCGGCGACCATCAGCCGCTGCCTGTCCCGCTCCGGGCTGGTCACTCCCCAGCCCCGCAAGCGCCCCAGGTCGTCCTACCTGCGCTTCGAGGCCCAGCAGCCGAACGAGTGCTGGCAGGCCGACTTCACCCACTACCCCGCTGGCCAGCGGGGCCGGCACCGAGATCCTGACTCCCGCTATGCACTGTCCCTGACCGCGCACCACCGGGTCACCGGCCCGGCCGTGGTCACCGCGTTCCGCGCCGCGGCCGCCGCCTACGGCGCCCCGGCGTCGACGCTGACCGATAACGGGATGGTGTTCACGACGAGATTCTCCGGCGGCAGGGGTGGCCGCAACGGCCTGGAGACCGAGCTGCGGCGCCTGGGGATCCGGCAGAAGAACGGGCGCCCGAACCATCCCCAGACCCAGGGGAAAGTGGAGCGGTTCCAGGCGACCCTCAAGAACTGGCTGGCCGCCCAGCCCGCTGACCTCGCCCAGCTCCAGGCCCTCCTGGACACTTTCACCGCCGTCTGCAACGACCGGCGGCCGCACCGGTCCCTGCCGCACCGCGCCACCCCCGCCACCGCCTACGGGGCCCGGCCCAAAGCTGTCCCCGGCGACCGGACTGGCGATGCGCACGACCGGGTCCGACGCGACAAGGTCAGCAAGACCGGGAACGTCACCTTGCGCACCGGGGGCCGGCTGCACCACATCAGTGTCGGCCGCACCTACGCCGGAACCTGCGTCCTGCTCCTGGTCCAGGACCTGAGCATCCGCATCATCGACGCCGCGACCGGCGAACTGCTCCGCGAACTCACCCTCGACCCGGCCAGGGACTACCAGCCCACCGGACAACCACCCGGCCCGAAACCAAAACGACCCCGAACCCGATGAAGGTTCGGAGTCATTCCGATGTCCTGCGACATCACAATGCGGAGGGTGTGGGATTCGAACCCACGATGAGACTCGCGCCCCATAGCGGTTTTCAAGACCGGGTTAGCGCTATCGGCCTTGCGGCAGTCTAGCTGCGCGAACGGCCGTCGTCTGCTCCCACTCCTTGCTATCATCCCGCACATATCCCGCGAGCCTAAGTCTGGTTGCCGGGCTCGCCGCTCGTACTGCTTGTGAAGGCTAGGTCCCCCGGGGCGCCGTCGGGAAGTACGGCGTCGGCATATGCGTGGGAGAGTGCGTTGCCCAGTGCCGCACAGGCATCGGCCGTGCCTTCCTGCACGTTGGCCAGGATGATCCCGAACGTGCGGAGCGTCGCGCTATGGTCAAGATCAGCCAGGGAGTCGTTCGCGCCGGTCACCGTCACCTCGCCGCACCACAGCGGCGCCCTGGTCAAAGCGGCTAGCTGCTTGTGGGCCCGGCCTTGCGCACCGGGCTCGTCGTCGCCGTACCAGTACACGAGCCCGGTGCCGCTGTCGGCGACGCGGGCGGCAAGCTCGAGCG
>JAOPYP010000491.1 GCA_025964635.1 Actinomycetes bacterium
GCCAGCCAGGCCGCCGCCCCAGCCGCACCGCGGCCTCCAGGGCCAGGGGCATGAAGATCGCGCCGAGCGCGAGCTGGATCTCGAACCAGGCGTTCCACGTCATCATCGTGGACAGGCCGTAGAACGCGCCCCCGGCGATCGCCCCGGTCTGCGACGGCACCCATAGCCGGGCCGCCCGGTACATCGTGTAGCACATCAGGCCGGGCGCGGCCGCCGACAGCAGGTTGTAGCTGAAACTGGGGCCAAACGCCACAGTGACCGGCGTCATCAGCACGCCGGGCAGTGGCATCAGCACATGAAATCCCAGCGGGACCCCTACCGGCGCGGCCAGGTAGTGGGTGAACCAGGGGTTGCTGAGGTGCAGCACCGAGCGCGCGATCCACCAGTAGTCCCATACGAACAAACCGGCGTCCCGGCCAGTCGGCAGGACGTGGCCGGTCAGGTACGCGGCCCGGGTCCAGTTGACCGCGATCCCGGCGGCCAGGTAGGCGGCCAGGACCGCCCCATGCACACCTACCGAGCGCGCGGCAGAGCCCGGCCTCAATGGCCACGTTCCCGCCCCGGCGGCGGCATCCTCCCGGTCAGCGGCCGCGATACCCCCAGCCCTCAACGCGCCGGCCCGCCTCGTCCACCGGACCCGACGCACACCCCGGTCATGATCGCTGGCTGGGGCCGCCTCCGCCCAGGAAATCGCATATCTAAGAGATGCACGGAACGATTCAAACGTTGCCCAAGAGCATTCAAAGAAAGTGTCTGCTTTCCACTTGGCGGGCCCCCGGCGCCACTTTTTGGCCGGATAGACAGTGCGCTGACCTGGTCCTTCCTGCGCCGCCGCAGTCCCGCGCGCGCCGGTCAGCGGCGCGGGCCCGTGCGGGCCATGCCTTGCTCAGCGCGCTCGCGGCGCGGCGAGATGGAACTCCACCCGGTACAGGAGCGTGTCCTCAGCGATCGGGCCCGCGTGGGCGGCCCGCTGGCGCAGTGACTCCCGGTCTTCCTCGCCGGACCGGCGGATGTCGGCCTCGGTGATGGAGGAGAAGGGCATCAGCTCCACGGAGTCGACCTCGATCTGCGCGGGACCGACGGGGTACCGGCCGCCCTCTTTGACCTTGGGGTGGCGCCACAACCGGAACGACACCGTGATGTCACCCGACATCACCCCATCGCGCAGCTGCCGGCTGAACTCCACCCGCCGATGCTACGGCGGCCCGGTGCAGGCCACGTGACGCGGCCAGGCCGGTTCCGCGTCTACGAGTGGATGGTCAGGACCACGCGACCGGGCGTACCGCGTTCCACCACCTCGTGGGCGCTGGCGATGGAGAAGTCATGACTGCCGAGCAGGCGCGGCGCCGTGTCCTTGTGATCGGCGTAGACGGCAAGATCGACGTCCGCGATACGGCGCGCCCCCTCCGGGGCGGCTCGGCGCCGCGATGCCGGAGCGGACCCTGCGGCAATTTGCCGCGGCGCTGACCCGGCTGCGCTCCGCCGGGGGACCGCAGCGGCACGACCGGGCCGACGGCGCCGCCCATGTGCCCAGGCCCTCGGATCGTCAGCACATCACGCTCCGGGGTTCGCACGGCATGCCGGGACGCGAGCTCGGCCCGGAGGGGGACGGGAGAGTGCGGGACGAATCCGGCTGGCTTACGCCGGCTGCGAAAACGCTTCAGGGGCTGGGCCGGGGACGGGTACGGTGAGCTGGCCCGGGCCCGGCAGCGGGTCACGAACGCAGCCACGGAGGCGACGGCGATGGGTGGTCCGGTCATCACCAGCCGGGGAGTACGCGAGCGGGGCTCCAGGCGGCCCCTGCTGCGGACGATGATCGGCGAGCGGCTGCGCCGGACACGGAAAGAACAGGGCCGGACCCTGTCCGACGTGTCCCTGGCCGCCCAGGTTTCGGTGCCGTACCTGTCCGAGGTCGAGCGCGGGCGCAAGGAAGCCTCCTCCGAGATCCTGGCCGCGATCTGCGACGCGCTCTGGATCGATCTGTCCGACCTGCTGGCCGGGGTCGCTGATGATCTCGCGGGCGAGCGTGCCCGCGGCGGTGTCGTCATCCGGCTGGGCTCGGCCGGCGGCGCCCGGGCCCCGTCGCCGCTGCGTGCTCCGGGCGACGCCCAGTGCCTGCTGGCCGCCTGAGGCCAGCCTGGGCGCCGGCCGCCAGGCACCGCTCTGCAGGCACCGGCCATCTGGGCGCCGGCCGTGTGATCCCGGCCGGTGCCCAGCGGTCGGCTAAGCCGCCTGGTCGGCCTCGCGGCTGGTGATGACCTCGTCGGCGAGGCCGTAGGCGACGGCCTCGCGGGCGCTGAAGGTCTTGTTCCGGTCCGTGTCGATCCTGATTTTCTCCACCGGATGGCCGGTGTGCCTGCTCAGGATCTCCTCGACGTCACGCCGGGTCCTGGCCACCTCCTTGGCCTGGACGGCCAGGTCGGGGAGGGCGCCCTGGGCCTGGCTCGACGGCTGGTGCAGCAGCACCTTCGCGTGCCGGAGCACAGCCCGCCGCCCCGGTGCGCCCGCGGCGAGGAGCACCGCCGCCGCTGAGGATGCCTGGCCCATGCAGATGGTCGCGACGTCCGGGCGGATGTACTGCATGGTGTCGTAGATGGCGGTCAGGGCGCTGTACGAGCCGCCGGGGGAGTTGATGTAGAGACTGATCTCGAGGTCCGGGCTGGCCGCCTCGAGATGAAGCAGCTGGGCCATGATCACGTTGGCCACCCCGTCGTCGATCTCGGTGCCGAGGAAGACGATGCGCTCCGACAGCAGCCGCGAGTAGATATCAAACGCCCGTTCGCCGGCCGGGGTCCGCTCCACCACGGTGGGGATCGTGTACTGGCCCATGATCACAAACCTGCTTTCCGGCCGGCGACGGCCGGGCGCACGTCATCGAGGCGTTCCACGATGTGATCGACGATCCCGTAGTCCCGCGCCTCCTCGGCGCTGAACCAGCGGTCCCGCAGGCTGTCGTGCTCGACCCGTTCCAGCGGCTGCCCGGTGTGCTGCGAGATCAGCCTGAGCATCGTCGCCCCGGTCCGCCCGAGCTGCTCGGCGTAGATCTCTATGTCGGCCGCGGTGCCGCCGAAACCGGCCGAGCCCTGGTGCATCAGCACCTGGGCGTGCGGCAGGCTGAACCGCTTGCCCTGGGCCCCGGCGCACAGCAGGAACTGGGCCATGCTCCCGGCCAGCCCCATCGCCAGCGTGCTGACGTCGTTGGGGATCAGCCGCATCGTGTCGTAGATCGCGAGGCCCGCGCTGACGGAGCCGCCTGGCGAGTTGATGTACAGGCTGATGTCGTTACGCGCATCCTCGGCGGACAGCAGCAGCAGCTGCGCGCAGAGCCGGTTGGCCACCTGGTCATCGACCTCGGTGCCCAGGAGGATGATGCGCTGGAACATCAGCCGGCTGACCAGCTGCTCATCCAGGGCCACGGTGGCCGGGGGCGCTTCGGCAACGGCAAGCTTCATGATCTCCCTGCTCTCGTCTGGACCCGGAGATCCCGGGCTCACCATCCACCATGGGCCGCCCGGCGAGGCCCAGCCAAGGCAATCTGCTGCCAGCAGAGGTGCTCTGCTGGCAGCAGAGGAAGCTGGGCAGGCTGGGCATTCATTGGCAGGATGAAACGACGAGGCCCGGCACGGGCCTGGGCTGGAAGGGGGCCAGATGAACGGACCGGACGCCGGGCGCGCCGGCTCAGGGCGGGCCGGCACTGGCCTCACCGGCACTGGCCCCACCGGCACTGACCTCACCGGCACTGGCCTCACCGGCGCCGGGCTCGTCGTACGCGACGTGACTGTCCGGGCCGTGGTGGTCCCGTTCCGCAGGCCCCTGGCCACCCGGGTGGGTCACTTCGCCCAGTGGCCGTTGCTGCTTATCGACGTGACCACCGGGCAGGGCATCACCGGCCGCTCCTACCTGGCGCCCTACCTGGCCAGCGCGGCGGCCGGCCTGCGCACCGTCCTGCACGAGCTGGGGGAGGGCCTGCGGGGGCAGCCGGCCGCGCCCGGCCAGATCTTCACCGGGGCCCGGGGCTGGTTCGCGCTGGCCGGCTACCAGGGCCTGGCGCTGGCCGCGGTGGCCGGCCTGGACATCGCGCTGTGGGACGCCCTGGCCCAGGCGGCCGGGCTGCCCCTGGCCCGGCTCCTGGGCGGCACCCTCGAGCCGGTCCCCGCCTACAACAGCAACGGCCTCGGCCTCATCGCGCCCGCCGCGGTCGCCGACGAGGCGCTCGAACTACTGGCCGAGGGCGGGTTCACCGCACTGAAGGTCCGGGTCGGGCGGGATCGCGCCGCCGACGACCTCGAGGCGGTCCGCCGGGTCCGCGCCGCGGTCGGCGACGACATCACCCTGGTCGCCGACTACAACCAGGGCCTCACCCTGGGCGACGCGCTGGAACGCTGCCGCGCGCTCGACGCCGAGGGCCTGACCTGGATCGAGGAACCGCTGCGCTACGACGACCTGGAGGGCCACGCCCGGATCGCCCGGGACATCACCACCCCCGTCATGCTGGGGGAGAACTTCTACGGCCCGCGGGCCATGCACGACGCCATCCGGGCCCAGGCGTGCGACCTGGTCATGCCGGACCTGATGCGGATCGGCGGCGTCACCGGGTGGCTGCAGGCCGCCGCCGTCGCCGACGTGGCCGGCCTGCCTATGTCCTCCCACTTGTACCCGGAGGTCAGCGGGCACCTGATGCGGGTCACGCCCACCCGGCAGTGGCTGGAGTGGCAGGACTGGGCCGACCCGGTCCTGGCCCGCCCCTTCCAGGTCCGCAACGGAACCCTGCTCGTGCCTGACGTCCCCGGCAACGGACTGGAATGGGACGAGGACGCCGTCGCCCATTACCGGTCTTCAAACTGACCGGCGCGGTCGGGTGACCTACTCCGGAAGCCGGGCGAACGCGCGAACCGGGATGGTGCCGAATCCCTCGATGCGCAGCGGCGCGGCGGTGAACCAGGCGCCGGCCGGGGGAAGCTGCCCGAGGCCGGTCAGGTGCTCGACCAGGGGAATCCCGGCCGCCAGCAGCAGCGAATGCGCGGGCCGCCGCCCGTCGGCGGTGTCGTCGATGTTGACCGCGTCGATGCCCACCAGGGCTGGCTCGTGCTCGGCCAGCCAGGCGGCCCCGGCCCCGGTGAGGAAGTGGGCGTCCTCGGCGTACGCTGGCGAGCCGAACCGGGCGTCGTCGCCGGTGTGCAGCAGCACGGCGGCGCCACGGACATCGAGCGCGGCCAGGGCGCCGACGCCGATGCCGCGCCGCTGCGCCCCGGTCACCCTGACCACCACGGCGGGCAGGTCGGCGGTCCGCTCCAGCGGCATCGCGGCCAGGTCAGCGCCGTCGGCGTAGCGGTGGTAGGGCGAGTCGAGGTAGGTCCCGGTGTTGCCGACCAGGCTGATCCGGCCGATCGCGAACTCGGTGCCGGGGGAGTAGTGGCCGCGCGAGGCTTCCCGGGTCAGATGCGGGGTGATCTCCGGCCCGGGCAGCCCGGGATAGGTGATCATCCCGGCCCGGATCACGTGGCTGAGCTCGACCAGCGTCCCGCCCCGGCTCGGAGGGCCGGCGGTGCGATCCGACGGGCCGCCCCGGGTGCCCTTGTGCGGCTCGGCGACGATCTCGGCGTTGCTCAGCTCGACGGACTCGGTCATCAGCAGGCCGAGTGAGGCCACGAACAGCGCGGCGATCCCGGCCTCGCCGATGCCGGGATCCGGAACGTCCACCCGGAAACCGTGGACGGTGAGCCCGCCGCCGTTGGCGAACGTCACGCTGGCATCGAAGGATGCCCGGTACTCAGTCATCAGGACTCCGCGGTCTTCGTTGCGGAAAATTGTGGCCCGGAAAAGGGTACGGGGCGCGGCGCGCGCGCCATCGCCGGGCCGGGCCGGCTCGCCGCAGCGTGGACCGGCCTCAGGCCAGCCCCACCCGCGCCGCGAACGCGGACATCTCCCCGAGCTGCTCGTCCAGGTCCGGCGACGCCGCCGGCACGACCACCCTGGTCACCCCGTGCCCGGCCAGGTCCTCGACGTCGGCCGCGGACATGCCCATCGACCCCCAGCGGGTGTACTCCAGCGCGGCCGGGTCCCGGCCCGCCTCACGGGCCGTTTCCCGCATGAGTTCCACCTGGCTGGCGCGCTCGGCGGCGCTGAGCACGCCGCCCGGAAAATAGCCGTCGCCCCGCCGGCCGGCGCGGCGGGCCGCGGCCCGGCTCGCCCCGCCCACATGCACCGGGAGCGTGGCCGTGCCGAGGGGCTTGGGGAAGCTGGTCAGGCTGCCGAACGAGAAGAACTCTCCCTCAAAGCTGACGCCGTCCGCGCCGCCCGCCCACAGCAGGCGCAGCACGTCGATGGCCTCATCCGCGCGGCGGCCGCGCGTCGCGAAGTCCACGCCCGCGGCCTCGGCCTCCCCGGGCAGCGAGCCCAGCCCGACGGTCAGCAGGCGCATGCGGCCCCCGGAGAGCACGTCGATGGTGGCCAGCTCCTTGGCCAGCACCACCGGGTGGTGGTAGGGCAGCAGCAGGACGGCGGTGCCCAGCAGGATCTGCCGCGTCGCGGCCGCCACGAAGCTGAGGGTGCTGAGCGGGTCGGCGATCGGCATGTCGGGCGCCACCGGGTGGGGGCCCAGCGTGGCCCCGGGGTACAGCGCGATGTGCTCGGGCAGGTGGAAGGACCCGAAACCGCAGTCTTCCGCGTGCCTGGCTACCGCGATGATCCGGCTGGGGTCGGCACCCAGGAAGCCTGTGTTGTAGATGATCCCGAACTTCACGGCATGCTCTCGCCTGGCGTCGATGGGCCCGGCCGTGCGCCGGAGGCGGTCCCGGTCATGTGAGGCAACCTAGCGTCCGTACCGGGGTACGTGGCCAGCGATCGCGCCATGTCGTCAGGGCAGATCCTGAGCTCCCGGGGCGGTGGAGACGGCGCGCGAGATCGCCCGCGCGACCGCCACGACGGCGGGCCGGATGGCAGCCGGGTCCAGCCGCCCGGACCGGGTGACGACCGACAGCGCCGCCACGGTCCCGTGCCGCTGGTCGCTGACCGGGCAGGCTACCGAGGTCATCGGCTCGGGATGCCGCCGTGACGCCACGGCCACCCCGTCGCGCCGGACCGCGGCCAGCTGGGCGCGCAGGTCGCGCGCGGACAGCCGGGTGTGCTCCGGCTCCACGGTCAGGTCGCCGGCCAGGATCCCGGCCTGGACCGGGGCGGGCGCGTGGGCGAGCAGGACGAGCCCGACGCCGGTGGAGTGCAGCGGCATCCGGCCCCCCACCCGGTACAGCACCCGGCCCGCGCCGTGCGCGGACAGCCGCTCGACCAGGACGGCCTGGTACCCGTCGCGCACGGCCAGCAGCACATGCTGGCCGGTGGCCTGGTGCAGATCCTCCAGGTACGGCAGCGCGGTGGCCCGTAGCCCGTGCCCGCGCGGGGCGAGCGACGCGACCTCCAGCAGCCGGAGCCCGATCACGTAACGGCCGTCCCCGGCCCGCTCCAGCGCGCCCCACTCGACGAGCTTGCGGGCGAGACGCAAGGCGGTCGGCTTGGGCAGGCCGGACCGGGCGCTCAGCGACGTCAGGGACAGCGAGCGGTGGGCCGGGCCGAAGGAGCCAAGCATCCGGAACGCCCGGTCCAGGACCGGCTCACCGTGCGCGGGGCGCCCCCCGCGCGGCCGGGTAGCGTCGGCCATGGCCCTCCTCGTTTGTTTCAACCAATGGAACCACGGATGTACAGCCAGGGCATGGTGGCCGACTATGCATCCCGTGGTGATGACGGGCGGCGCGCGCGGCCGGGATACGCCGGTGCTGGTGGCCGGGGGTGGCCCCGCCGGGCTGGCCGCTGCCGCGGAACTGGCCAGCCACGACGTTCCCTGCGTGGTGATCGAGCCGCGGGCCCAGGTCTCACACCGGCGGCCCCGGGCCAAGACGACCAGCGTGCGGACCATGGAGCACCTGCGCCGCTGGGGGATCGCGGACACGCTGCGCGCCGCCGCGCCGCTGCCGGTCGCCTGGTCCCAGCGGGTCACGTTCTGCGAGTCACTGTCCGGGCGCCGCATCACCGACTTCGACGGCGCGTTCGGGCTGGTGACCGGCCGGGACGAGCGGTTCGCCGAGGCGGGCCAGCAGGTCCCGCAGCCGGTCGTGGAGGAGGTGCTCCGCACGCACGTCCGCGGGCAGCCCGGCGTGGACCTGCGCCTGGGTCACGCCGTGACCGGCCTGGCCCAGCGGGACGAGGACGTGACGGTCGCGGTGCGGGACGCCAGTGGCGCTGGCTATCAGGTCACCGCCCGGTACGTGCTCGGCTGCGACGGCGCGGCCGGGGTGGTCAGGGATCAGATCGGGGCCCGGTACGCCGGGCAGTCCGACCCCCGCCCCAACTTCAGCGTGGTGTTCCGCGCCCCGTCGCTGGACACCCACCTCGGCCCGGCCGTGCAGTACTGGGTGCTCGGGGCGCCCGTCCCGGGGCTGCTCGGCCGCCTGGACCTGGACGGGACCTGGTGGGGGATCCTGCCCGGCATCGACGCCAGCTACGGCGCTGCGCACGCCGGGGAGCTGATCACCGGCCTGGTGGGCCGGCCCGTGGAGCATGAGGTGCTCGCGTCGGACCCGTGGACGGCCCGGATGCTGGTCGCGGACCGGTTCGCGGACCGGAGGGTGTTCCTGGCCGGGGAGAGCGCGCACGTGAACCCGCCGTGGGGCGGGCACGGGTTCAACACCTCGGTGGGCGACGCGGTCAACGTGGCGTGGAAGATCGCTGCCGTCGAGCAGGGCTGGGCGCCTCCCGGGCTGCTGGCCAGCTACGAGCCCGAACGCCGCGGGGTGATCGAGCAGACCGTGGCGAGCGCGGCGGCCAACATGCGCAGCCTGGCCCGCGACCTGCCGCGCGATGAGCACGCCATCCAGGCCGCGAAACGGTCCGAGTTCCACAGCCTGGGGCTGGTGCTGGGGTATTCCTACGCGGGCTCGCCAGTCATCCAGCCAGGCGCGGCGCCAGTGGCCGGGCCAGGGAACGGGCCCGCGGGCGGAGACGTGCCGGCCGGCGACGTGAGCAGCTACACGCCCGATGCTGTTCCGGGCGCCCGGCTGCCGCACGCGTGGCTGCCCGGCGGGGCGTCGCTGTACGACCGGCTGGGAGCCGCGTTCACCCTGCTCGGGCCCGCAGGGAAGGGGGATAACGGGGTGGCGGTGCTGCAGGACCGGGCCCGCCGCCGCGGGATCCCGCTGGCGGTCCTCCGGTCCCCGCCGGGCTATCCGTGGGGCCGGGACTTCCTGCTGGTCCGGCCGGACCAGCACATCGCGTGGCGGGCGCGCGACGCCGCCGGCATCGACCTCGATCTCGTCACCGGCGGCCGTCTCCCGCCGGGCCTTGCTCCTAGCCCAGCAGGGTCGCGCTCAGCATCCCGGTCAGCCAGCCCTGGTAAGCCTGGGCGGTCCAGCCGCGGGCCTGGGTGAGCTGCGCGTACAGCTGCGGGGAGGTCAGGGCCCAGCATGCGTCCGCCGCCTGCTGCTGGCCGAGGCCGGAGTTCAGGTGCCCTTCCCCGGCCAGGTGGGCGACGAATGCGCGGACGCCGGTCAGTCGCTCGGCTTCGGTCACCGCGCGGACCTCGGCGATCTCCGGATCCGCCTCAGCCAGCACCGCGACCAGCCCGCCGAGCCGTTGCATGAACCCGGCGACGAACTCGGCGTAGCGGGTGACCTTCTCGGCCGGGTCGGCGGGCTGCAGGGCGCGCTGGACCGGCGGTCGCTGCCCGATGGGGACCGGTTCGTCGTCACCGGCCACGGTGACGTCGTAGACGGCCTTCATCAGCTGGGGCTTGCTGCCGAACATCTTGTAGATCGTGTCGGGCGACACCCCGACGCGCTCCGCCACGCCGCGGATCGTCGTCGCCCGGTAGCCGTCGCGCAGCAGCAGGTCGCGGCAGGCGTCCAGCACTGCGCGGCGGTGGCTCGCCGCGGCGGCGCGGCGTCTGGCCGAGTTGTAGGGCCGGCGGCCGCCGGCATCGGTGGGCTGAGTCACGGGCATCATCGTAGATCATATTCGTTCTAGATCGTTGGAATGAATTACTCGCTGGCCACGTTCCAGACCTTGTGTGCGTAGCGGAACCCTCCACCGGCACTCACCAGGAGACAGCGATGGATCAGCAGCGCAAGGCACAATCAGCCCGGATCGCGGTGCCGCAGGTGCACCAGCTCGGCGACTGGATGGTCAACTTCTACCTGGTGGCCGACGGCACCGGGATCACTGTGGTAGACGCGGGCCTGCCCGCCCACTACCCGCAGCTCACCGCAGCCGTGGGCCAGCTCGGCGCTACCATCGGCGACGTGCGGGCAGTGCTGATCACGCACGGCCACCCGGACCACATTGGCCTGGCCGAGCGCATCCGGGCCGAAGCCGGCGCGACGGTATGGGTGCACCCGGCGGACGCGCCGATCCTGGCTGATCCCCGTCATATCGGCAGGTACTGGAAAGCGGAGCGCTCGCTCGTGCCCTACATCGCCCGCCGGCCCGCCACCCTGGCCGTGCCGCTGCACCTGGCCCGCCAGGGCGGATTCCGGCCCCGGCCGGTCACCCAGTTCAGCACCTTCGATCCCGGGCAGACCCTAGACGTGCCGGGCGCGCCGCAGGCCATCCCGGTACCTGGCCATACCAGCGGCAGCACGGCCTTCCTGTTCCCCGGGCACCGCGTCATCTGTACCGGAGACGCGCTGGTCACCGCCGACGGCATCACCGGGCGCAGCGGCCCCCGCCTGGTCGCCCGCGCGTTCACCCAGGACAGCCGCGCCGCCCTCCGCTCCCTGGCCACGCTGGAGCAGCACGACACGGCGACCGTACTGCCCGGTCATGGGCGGCCGTGGAACGACGGCCTCGCCGAGGCCGCCTCCCGCGCCCGGGAAGCTGGCATCAGCTAGTCGCGCAATTGCCCGAGTCGTAACGGCAGGCGAGCCCGAGGCCGGGTACGTCGGGGAACGGAGCTGCCTGCGCGGTACTTCGGCTGGAGGCCCTCGGGGTCCTCGGGCCGGGCTGCCGGGCCGGCCTGGTACTCATCGACGGGGTCCGTTTCAGGACATCCGGGCGACCCGGTCGATCCGCCGCGTCTGGTGCGGCGGGATCGAGCGTGTTCCACTGGCTCAAGGATGAGGAGGTCCCATGAGCCTGCACGGACTGGTGTCGGTCACCATCGGCGTGCCGAATACCGGCGAGACCGGCGCCTACTACGCCGACTTCGGGCTTACTCCCGAGGGTGACGGCTGGTACAGCACCGCGGACGCGGGGCGCCAGCTGCGGATCGTTCCCGCGCCCACCCGGCGGCTGGTCGAGATGCGGGTCGGCGTGGATGATCCGGACGACCTCGCGCGGGCCGCGGCGAGTCTGGAACGCCTGAGCGTGCCCGCCGCCCTGGGCGGAATGAGCCTGGAGACGGCCGAGCCGGTCACCGGCACCCGCGTCTTCCTGGACGTCGCTGCCCGGATCCAGCAGCCGCCGGTGGCCGCGGAGCGCTACAACGGGCCCGGCCGCCCCGAGCGCCCGAGCACCCGGGCCCCGGGTTTCTTCCGGCCTGGCCCGGTGCGCCCCCGCAAGCTCGGCCATGCCGTGCTGGGCAGCACGGACCACCAGCGCTCGACGTCGTTCTTCACCGACGGCCTCGGCTTCAAGATCAGCGACCGGATAGCCGGGGTCGGCGCGTTCATGCGCTGCTCGACCGACCACCACAACGTGCTCGTGTTGGCCGCGCCGGTGAACTTCCTGCACCACACGTCCTGGCAGGTCGATGATGTCGACGAGGTCGGCCGCGGCGCGTTCGCGATGCTCGAGGGCCAGCCGGAGCGGCACGTCTGGGGGCTGGGGCGGCACTACGCGGGGTCCAACTTCTTCTGGTACCTCAAGGACCCGGCGGGCAACTTCTCTGAGTACTACGCGGACATGGACTGCATCGTGGACGACCAGCTGTGGACCCCGGAGGATCTCGAAGGCGCGCGCGGCCTGTTCGCCTGGGGACCGCCGCCACCCCCGTCCTTCCTGCACCCTGAGGACCTCGCGGCCATGATGACCGGCGCCCACGCCCCCCGCTGAACGGGCCAGCACCGGCGGCTGCCCAGGTCAGCGGCAGCGGGTGAAGACGGGTGAGGCACTCCGATGGGTTCGCGGTTTCGCGGGCCGGCTGAGGCCGCAGGCTTCGCGCCGTGATCGATCAGCGGCCGGCTGGGCAGCGCGCGTCGTTACGCTTCACTCGTGACCACTGCCGGCACGCCGCGTAGGCGGACCCGCGGGCTGCTGCGCTGCGGCCTGACCGCGGGCCCGGTCTTCGTCGCGGTGTTCCTGGCCGAGGGTGCCGTCCGCGACGGCTACCGGCCGCTCCGTCACCCGGTCAGCTCGCTCGCGCTCGGGCCGCGCGGCTGGATCCAGGCCGGGAACTTCGCTGTGACCGGGACGCTGACCCTGGCCGGTGCGGCCGGGCTGGCGCTGGATGGTGCCGGCGCGGCCGGCAACCGGGCCGCAGCGGCTCTCATCGGCGCAGCGGGCACGGGGCTCGTCAGCTCGGCCGTCTTCACAACCGATCCGGTCAGTGGCTACCCACCGGGAACCCCTGACGCGCTCCCTGAACTCAGCCGGGCCGGCGCAGCTCACGACCTGGCCGCCATCCCCATATTCGCCGGCCTGCCCGCCGCCGCGCTTGCCTGCAGCTGGAGCTCCTGGCGGGCCGGCCAGCGCGGGTTCGCGCTCTACAGCGCGAGCACCGCCATCACCATGCTGACCACCATGGCGCTGGCCTCCGCGGCCTTCGGCCAGTCACCTCGGCTTGTCACTCTCGGCGGGCTGTTCCAGCGCGCCAGCATCATCACCGGCTTCGCCTGGCTTAGTGCTGTGTCCAGCCGGGCGCTTGAGCGGACAGGGCGCCCGGCCAGCCGATGAAAGCCGGCCCGCGGTGGATCCGTTCGCGCCGGTGGCATTTCGCGCTCACAGGAGGATGGCATGGCGGACGGTCGTGATCTGGTCGCGGGTGAGCTCACGGTCGGCGCCCGGGCGCGCGGCTTTACGGTGCGTCTGCCTCGGAGCGCCGACCGTGGTGTCCCGCTGGTGCTTGTCCTGCACGGCAACCATCCGGACGCGGGCGGATCGATCATGCGCGACTGGACCACCTTCGACACGCAAGCGGACGCGTGGGGATTCGCCGTCGCGTATCCCGACGGTTACGGAGGCTCCTGGGCGGATGGTCGCGGTGTCACGGCGGCTGACGAGGCGCGAGTCGATGACGTCGCGTTCCTTCGCGCGATCATCGACTGGTCGGCCGAGCGGCACGGCACGCTGCCGGATCACACCGTGGTGGCGGGCATCTCCAACGGCGCGTTCATGGCCCACCGGCTGGGGCTGGAAGCGAGCGACCGGGTCGCGGTGCTGGGCGCCGTGGCCGGCGGGCTGCCAGCGAGCCTGCGGGACGTGCGGCTTACGCACGCGGTGTCCGCGATGCTGATTCACGGCACGGACGACACGATCTGCCCGATCGGCGGTGGCTACTCGCGGCACCGCGGACCCAACGGGGAACTGCGCGGGCGGACGCTCTCCCTGGACGAGACGGCCGGATACTGGCGCACCGTGGACCGGTGCCCGCCCGGGCCGGGTGAAACGCGCACCACAGAGTGGTCGAGCCGGAATACCTCGGACAATGGCGTCGGTGGAACGAGAGTAGTTTCATGGACGGTGTTCGGCGGCGGCCACACCTGGCCAGGTTCGCGTACCGCGCCAGGGCTCTCCGACCTGGGCGCCCAGGAGTTTGACGCGGCCGAGGAGATCTGCCGCTTCGCCGAGCCTCTGCTCGCGTCCGCCGACTCCCGCCGGCTCTGACACATCGCTGTCCGTCAGGCCCAGTGGTCGCAGTGGACGACCTGGTCGAACGGCCGCCGCCGGGGGGTCTTGATCGGCGTCAGCGGCCGGTCAGCGGGGTACCCGAGCGAGACGAGGAAGGCCCAATCGCGGTCTGCGGGAAAGCCCAGCAGTTGGCGGGCCAGCTGGATGTCGGCCACCCCGGCGTGGCAGCTGCCGATTCCGAGGCTGGCCGCGGCCAGGGTCATCGCCATCGTGGCCTGGCCCAGGTCGAACTGCGCCCGGTGGAATTCGTTGTCGGCCGGTGGCCCGACGACCACGATCGTCGCCGCCGGCTGGGCCACGTGGCCGGCGCCCCGCCACACCGTCGCCAGCTCGCGGAGCTGCTCGCGCTGGGTGACGAGGATGAAGTCCCACGGCTGCCAGTTCTGCGAAGACGGGGACCGGCGTCCGGCCTCCAGGATCTGGTCCAGGTCGGCCGCCGCGACCGGGCGGTCGGCAAACGTCCGTACGTTGCGCCGTGAGGTGATCGCGTCCCAGGTCTGCATGACTATCTCAACGCACCGATCGCCGTGCTCATTCGCGCACCGCCCGGCGTGGTACTTACGGGCCTGCCTTGTGGTCCAGCCGCCCGCCGACCAGATACCAGCGCACCCACGCGATAGGCGGTGTATGCGGTACCCACGCCGTCAGTGTCCCTGCACGGGGCCGTTCCCCGCAACGCTCCGGCCAGCGAGCCGGGCGGAGCTTTTCGACCGCCTGGACGTGCCGCACGCAGGGGGCGGGGGCGGCTGCAGTTGCGGCTGGGGCGGTCGTGGTCCAGCATCTGACGTGTGCCAGCGATCGGGAACGCGCTGTTCTCCAGCGCAGAGATGCGGCGGCGCCGCGACGCTTTCGGCCGTGAGCTGGAGCGCAGCGGCGTGTCCTACGCGCTCGTTCACGGCGCGAACCGCTCAGGGAGCGCGGTTTCGTGGCTAACCGGGTGGCCGGTGACCCGGGAGGCGCTGCTGGTGGTAGCGCCGGACGAGGGACAGGACGTGCTTCTGGTCTCGTTCTTCAATCACGTTCCGCAGGCCCGGCGCCTTTCCGCGACGCGCGTCGAATATGCCGGCCCTCGCGCTGTGGCGACGGCGCTGGACCTGATGGCCGCGGAGGGCGGGCTGCCCGGCCGGGTCGGCCTCGTGGGGTCGCTGCCGTTGGACCAGTACCGGCTCCTGGCGGGCGAGATACCCGAGGTGGTGGACCTCGGCGCCGCCTACGGCGCGCTGCGCCTGGTGAAGTCCGCGGAGGAGATAGCGGCCCTGCGGCGCGGGGCAGCCCTCACCGATGCGGCCGTCACAGCGCTTGCCGGCGCACTGCGTCCTGGCGCCACCGATTACGAGGTCGTCGCCCGGGCGCAGCAGGCTTACACCTCGCAAGGCGGCCTGCATCACATCTGCTACCTCGGCATTACCGCGATGGATGAGCCTGCCGTGAGTGTTCCGGCTCAATGGCCGACCGGGCAGGTGATCCGGGATCGCGACGTTGTCACGTGCGAGGTCAGCGCCGCCGCCGCTCCGGAGTACGCCGGCCAGGTCCTGCGCACGTTCACGGTCGGGGCGCCCCCGACGGCCTTGTACGCCGAACTCCACGCCGTCGCGGCGGCCGCGTTCGATGCCATCGCGCAGAAGCTGGTTCCGGGCACTCGTGCCCGCGACCTCGCGGCCGCCGGGGCCCTGATCGGGCAGGCAGGCTTCACGGGGATCGACGACCTGGTGCACGGTTTCGGCGGTGGCTACCTCTCGCCCGTCGTGCCGGCCCCGGGCCGGCCGATCCCCAGCCCCGACTTCGTGCTGGCCGCCGGGATGACCGTGGTCGTGCAGCCCAACGTCGTGGCCCGGGACCAGCCCGCCGGCGTCCAGACCGGGGAACTGCTCCTCGTCACCGACCACGGACCCGAGCGGCTGCACAGCTTCCCGCAGGGCCTCCAGCAAGTCAGCTGACCGCAGTCAGAACACGTGGCCCAGCAGGTCCACGTCGCCGTCGGGCCAGGCCTGGTGCCCAACGGCTTTCACCATCAGCGCGCCAGTGTCCTGGGCTGTGGCCAGCCCCAGCGTGGCGTGGTGGTGGATCCTCACCCAGGAACAGGGATTCCCGGCGCGTGACCAGCCGTTGCGGCTGTAGAGCCGGTCGTCGTCTGCGAAGAGGATGACGAAGTCGATCTCGCAGGACCGGGCGGAGTTCGGTCACGTCCGCCAGCAGGCCGCCGGCCAGGCCGCGGGACCGCTCAGTGGTGCTCACGCACAGGTCAGAGACGCCAAATGTCCTCAGGACCGTGCTGCCGACCCGGATTACCCGCAGTTCCACGCCCATCTGGGCGGCCAGCGCACCGCCCCTCGTCACGAGATAGCGGAAATGGGGCGGCAGCTTGAAGTAGGTCCGGCTGGGAAATCCGGGGAAGGACGCCTGCAACAGTGCCTGCAGCTGCTGCCTGAGATCCCTGCTGATCTCGTGTTCCGCAACGCGCAGAAACGTGGCCGCCGCGCTGCCGCCTGGCTCCTCGCCCACGCCGTGGACTCTACCGACCCCTGACCAGTGATGCCGCTCGTACGGGAGTGCGATATTCTCTGGGCCAGCGCAGGCCGGAGATCCGCCGCACGGGGTGGCCGCGGGACTCAGTGGTCAACCTCAGTGCCCTGGTGCCCCATGGGGTGCGACCACAGCGGAGGCGCCTGGTGACCCTGGCCGGGACCGATCTGGGTGGCGCCGCGGGCGGGCCGGCGTCGGCTGCCGTGGGGCATGCACGGGAACAGCCTGGTCATGCGCAGCCCAGGCCCGCCCGGTGATCCGCACACCGTCTGCGCCGGCCAGTAGTCAGGATCACGCCGATGGGCTATGACCGCGACACTGCCGAGCGGGTACGAAGATTGCTGTCCGGCCGCAATGACGTGCTGGAAAAGAAGATGGTGGGCGGCCTGTCGTTCCTGGTCAACGGCAATATGTGCTGCGGCGTCACGGGGATTTCGCTGATGGTCAGGGTAGGCGCGGACGACCGTGAGCAGGCCCTCGGCGAGCCGCACGTGCGGCCGATGGAGTTCGCCGGCCGCGCTCTGTCCGGATTCGTCTGTGTCGATCCTGCCGGCTTGGCGACGGATGATGAACTCGCCGGGTGGGTGCGGCGGGGCCTCGATTTCGTCGCCGGGCTCCCGCCGAAGGCGCCCCGCCCGCGCAGGTCATCCCAGGCTTAGCGGCGTGGCTGGTCAGGGCGGCGGCGGGGGCGGGTCTTCAGCAGCGTGAGAGCGGCGATCAGGGTGAACGTGACGACGTTGGCGGCGAACACCGCGGGCTGCTCGGCGAGCAGCCCGTACGCGAGCCAGCCGAGGACCCCGGCGGCGAAGACGGCTAGGTAGGTATACGAGATGTCGTCGGCACGGCCGCGGCGCCAGGTTCGCAGCAGCTGGGGCAGCCACGCGCAGGTCGTGAGCAGGCCGGACAGGAGTCCCAGCGTAATGATCATGGCGACCCCAGGGGGAGCGCGGTACTGGCCCGGACGATCAGCCGGGTCGGGTGCAGCAGCGTCGTGGCGCTGCCCGGGGAGATGAGCCGGCGGGCGCAGTCCTGCCCCTGCTGGTAGAGGTCCTGGTGGACGGTGGTCAGCGGAGGGACGGCCCGGCCGGACTCCTCGATGTCGTCGTAGCCGGTCACCGACAGGTCGCGGGGGACGTCCAGGCCCAGCTCACGGGCCGCTTGCAGCACTCCGAGCGCCAGCACGTCGGTGCTGGCGAGCACCGCGGCAGGGCGTTCCGGGCCGGGCAGGCTGAGCAGGGCGCGTCCCGCGGCGCGGCCGTCGGCGACGCTGTGGCCAGGCTGTTCCCACACCCGCACAGCCCCCGGTGGCAGGCCGGCCTCCGCCGCGGCGCTCAGGTAGCCCAGCAGCCGCAGGCGGAAGACCTCATAACGTGCGCTGGCCACCCTGGCCTCGCTGACCCAGCCGGCGTACCCGTCGGAGTGCAGGCGCCAGGTCACGACGCCGAGCGTCCGGTGGCCCAGGCCGATGAGGTGGCGGGCGGCGCCCGCGGCGCCCGCGACGTTGTCGATGGTGACGCACTCCGCTCCAGCCGTGCTGGGCCCGCCGGACACCACCGTGGGGAGCCTGCGGCGCAGTGCCACGGCCAGGGCCGGGTCATCATCGGCGGGGGAATGGGCGATGAGCCCGTCGACCGCGGCGTCACGGACCAGCCGCTCCGCGGTCCCCGCGGCCGCGGGGATGAGCTGCAGCGCCAGGCCCGCCGCGGCCGTCGCGGCCGTCACCCCATGCAGGAACGAGACGGTGCCCGGATCCCCGAACGCGTAGGGCAGCGCCTCGGTGAGCAGCACTCCGAGGACATCGCTCCGGCCCCGCTTCAGCGCCCGGCCGGCCGCACTCGGGCCGCCGTAACCGAGCTCCTCCGCGGTCGCGAGCACCCGCTGGCGCAACTCCGCCGACAGCTGGTCAGGGTGGTTGTAGGCGTTGGACACGGTCATGCGGCTCACCCCGCAACTGGCCGCCACCTCCGCCAGCGTCACGCGCGGCCGCGCCCGGACTTCACCACCCACAACCCGTACTTTATCGATAAAGACTGTATCGGTAAAGCCGTTAGAGAGAGCTAAATCCTGCGCGGGCGCGGCGACCGTGCGCAGTGCGTGGCGGGCGGACCTGTCGGAGCGGGGCGGCAAGATGGGAGGGTGGCCAGCCAGGACAGCGCGGGGTGGGTGGGTGGTGAGCGGGCGGTCCGCGCCATCCGCTCCGATCCGGGCGCCCCCGTCGATACCACGAGGTGGCCGGCCACCGTCCCCGCGGTGGAACAGCTGCTGTGCGAGGGCCTGGAACTGCCTGCGGGCCTGACCGTGCTGGTGGGCGAGAACGGGTCAGGGAAGTCCACCGTGATCGAGATGCTGGCCGAGGCGTGCGGGCTCAACCCGCAGGGCGGCTCAGCCGCGGGCCGGCTGTTCCGCGTCAGGGACAGCGAGCCCAGGGCGGGCGCTCAGCTGATCATCGAGCGTGGGCCCCTCCGCCCCCGCTGGTCCTACTTCCTGCGGGCCGACACCATGCACAGCCTCTACACCTACCTGGAGGAAAACCCGAACCCCCGGCGGCCCCCGGAGCGATTCCATGAGCTCAGCCACGGGGAAGGCTTCCTGCAGGTCCTGCGCACCCGGGTGAACCAGCCGGGCTTCTACCTGATGGACGAGCCAGACGCCCCGCTGTCGTTCACGGCCTGCCTCGGGCTGGCCGGCCTGCTTCATGACGTGGCCGCCGAAGGATCGCAGGCGGTGGTGGCCACCCATTCGCCCATCGTGGCCGCCGTGCCCGGGGCGGCGATCTGGGAACTCGGCGACTGGGGGATCCGCACCTCCCGGTGGGAAGACCTCCATATCGTCAATGCCTGGCGGGGATTCATGGACGACCCGGACCTCTACTTCCGCCACCTGCTTGCCGAGTGATGCGGGCCAGGAATCCCCGCCCGTGCAGCGGGACTGGATATGGTTACGCGGCTCAGGCCTGGTCTAGCGTGGCCACTATGGAGGATGCGTCCCTCCGGGTTTCCGATGCCGAGCGCGAGCAGGCCGTGATCGTGCTCCGCGAGCATCTGCTCGCCGGCCGCCTGACGCTGGACGAGTTCTCCGGCCCTGCTCGGTCATGTCGCGCGGCGCGGGCCGTTCCGGCTGCGCCGGTGGACCCTCGCCGCCAGCGCCCTGGGCGACCTGGATCTGGATCTGCGTGAGGCGACCATCGACGAGCCGCGGACCGCCGTGACCCTCCTCGTCGCCCTCGGGAACGCGGATGTCTATGTGCCGGAAGGCGTGAGTGTCCACGTCAGCGGCCTCACCCTCTTCGGTCACCGACGCGAGTGGGGGCGCGACACCGGCCGGCCGGACGCCCCGGACGTGCACGTCCGGGTGCTCGGCTGCTTCGGGACCGTGGATGTCTGGCGGGTGCCGCACGACATGCGCGGGAGCTACGCCGAGATCTTCCGCCAGCTCGAGGAGCGCCAGCGGCAGCTACCCGGCTGACGCGCGCGGGGTCCTGGGCAGCGGCGGCGTGACGGCCTGGATCAGCGTGCGGTCGAGGTCGGCGACTGTGGCCGCGCCGCACAAAGCCATCGAGGTCCGCAATTCGCCGGCGAGGATGTCGATGGCGTGCCGGACGCCGGCCTCCCCGGCCGCCGCGAGCCCGTAAAGATGGGCGCGGCCGACCAGGACGGCCCGGGCGCCGAGCGCCAGCGCGGTGACGATGTCGCTGCCCCG
>JAOPYP010000496.1 GCA_025964635.1 Actinomycetes bacterium
AGGGCCAGGTACCCGTAGAAGGCCAGGTCGAAGTCCCCGGTCCAGCCCCAGACCACATCCAGGCCCAGGGCCAGGATGGCGAAGATGGCCGCTTCGGTGAAGACGCTGATCCAGTACATCAGGCCCGCACCGCCGCCGCGCTGCCGCGGACGAAGACCCCGTTAGGCCGGAACAGCATGAGCAGGACAAGGAGCAGGAAGGCGAACACCAGCTCGTAAGCGGAGCTGGTGTAGGTGCCGGCGACCTGCAGGACGATCCCCACCAGCAAGGCGCCGCCAAACGTGGCGTACGGCCGGCCGATTCCGCCCGCCACCGTCGCCGTGATGGTCAGCAGCAGGAAGCTGAAGCCCAGCGTCGGGCTGAAGGTTCCGACCGTGTCGGCCAGCACGAATCCTGCGAAGCCGGCCACCGCCCCGGCCAGAGCCCAGGTCTGCATCACGATCCGGCGCGCCGGTATCCCGCTCACCTGGGCTAGCGCGCGATCCTGGGAGACCGCCCGGATCGCCTTGCCAAAACGCGTCCGCTGCAGGAGCAGGTAGAGGAGCCCGGCCACGGCCAGCGCGGAGCAGATGACCTCGATGTCAGAAGTCGTCCACAGGAACGGCCCGACGTGGTGCAGGCCCCCCTGCGGGAACGTGTACGAGACGCTCGCCGCCCCGTAGACCATGACCAGCAGGTTCTGCAGGATGAGCGACGCGCCCAGCGTGGCGATGAAGATCGTGATGCCGCTGCGCCCGCGGAACTGCTCGATCAGCCCGGCGTTCAGGACCAGCCCCGCCACCATGCCGGCGGCCGCGGCGACCAGTGCGGCCAGGGCCACGCTCTGGTGGAAGATCGTCTGGGCGCTGTAGGCGGCGTACGCGCCGATGGTGAGGAACTCGCCGTGCGCGAAATTGGCCACGCGGCTGACCGCGTACTCAAGCGTGAACGCGACGGCGGAAAGCGACAGGATCGCCGCCGTCGAGAGCCCGATGCCGACGCTTACCAGGAAAGCGCTCATGTCATCCCTCAGCAGGACTAGGGGGCAGGGATTTGAGGGGAAAGTGACGAAGAGTGTCAGTGGCTCAGCCAGTAGCCCGAACCATAATGTTCGCTATCCTGGGTGTCAACGGGTCCTGGCTGACGTGCTGCCGAGGACGTGAGCGAGGATGTGCTCGTGGCGGCGACCTCAGGACAGGGGGCAGCCCGGCTAGAGGATTGAGGCGACGGACGTCATGCGAGCGGGTCACCGGGCCGGGCGGCCAAGCACCGAATCACTGCGGGCTCCCGACCGGCGCCGTCTCTACGAGCAGCTGGCCGCCCGGCTGCTGGACTATGTCGAGGTCACCGGGCTGGGGGTCGGCGACCGGCTGCCCTCGGAACGAGATCTCGCCGCGGCCCTTCAGGTGAGCCGCGCATCAGTCCGCCAGGCCACGGTCGCGCTTGAGGTGCGCGGGACGCTGGAAGTGCGCCACGGCGATGGCATCTACCTCAGCTCGCTGCCCAACGACTCAGGCCGGCTCATGGAGCTGATGACGCAGCGGCACCGGCTGCCCGCGATCCTGGAGGCCCGCGAGGCGCTGGAGACGCAACTGGCCGCGCTCGCGGCGGCGCGCCGGACCGAGGCGGACATCGCGGCGATGGACAGCGCGCTCGAAGCGATGGCCGCCGACATCGACGCCGACGGCCTGGGCGAAGAAGGCGACCGGCTGTTTCACGAAGCCGTCACCAGGACGGCCCGCAGCGCGCTGCTGGCCGATTTCATGACCGCGCTGGCCGTGCCCATCAGCGAAACCCGGCGCAGCTCGCTGGGCGAGCCGGGACGCCCGCCCCGCTCACTGAACGCGCATCGCCGCATCCTGGAGGCCATCCGCCGCGGGGACGCGCCGGGAGCACGGCAGGCCATGCGCCGCCACGTGAAAATGGTGGCCGACATCGGGCTGCTCAGGTGGTCAGCCGTCGAGCCGGAGAGCGACCGGTCGGGCTAGAGGCCGGGGGCGCCCCAGACCGCGAACCAGCGGCTCAGGTCGGGCTCGATCTTCAGGTCGGCGCCCACCGCGCCGCGGACCTGCAGTTCGACGGCGTTGTCCCGCTCCTGGCCGGATTTCGGTGCAAACGGGTAGAACGTGCCCCGCTTGTAGAGGTAGACGATACCCAGCCTGCGACCGGAATCGTCGCGGAAGCCGACCAGGGTGCAGAGCAGCTGCGGCCCGAACCCGCCGTCGGCCAGCGAGGAGTTCACCGCGTGCAGGTCGGTGACCAGCGCCTCAAAGTCGTCCGGGGCGTGGTGGCAGGTGAGCCACGTGAACCCGTAGGAGTCGGTGCTCACCTCCACCGCGGCCGTGCCCGAGCCCATGCTGAGCAGCTCCCGGACGTCCTTCTCGATGTCCGCGAACGCCTTGCCCTCGGCGACCCGGAAGCAGACCGAGCCGGTGCCGGTGGGCACCAGGTTCAACCCCGCCTCCAGCGTGATCGCCGCGGTGGGCAGGGAGAACAGTTCGTCCAGGTTGGGCTGGGCCGGCTTGGACCGGCCCAGGATCGTGTCCAGGAATCCCACCGCGCTACCGGCTCAGCTGCTCGGAGATCTCCGACAGCTGGCGCAGCCGCCGGTCCAGCGACGGGTGCGTGGAGAACAGCGAGTTCAGGCTGACTTCCTTGCCGCCGGCCTTGAACGCCGGCACGAAGTAGAAGGCGTTCAGCGGCTCAGCGGTGCGCAGGTCCTTGTTCGGGATCCTGCTCATCGACCCGCTGACCTTCTGCAGCGCACTGGCCAGCGCGGACGGCTGCCCGGTGAGCAGCGCCCCGGCCCGGTCGGCCGCCAGCTCCCGGTACCGGGACAGCAGCCGGATGAGCAGGAAGCTCACCGCGTACGTCACGATGCCGACCACCAGCACGACCAGCACGACCGGGAGCGCGCCGCCGTTGTTGTTGTTGTTATTGCTGCGCCCGCCGCCCCCGCCGAACAGCTCGGAGTAGAAGGCGAACCGGACCAGCAGGCCCGCGATGATGCCGATGAACGAGGCGATGGTCATCACCGCGACGTCCTTGTGGGCCACGTGCGACAGCTCGTGCGCCAGTATGGCCTCAAGCTCGCGGTCGTCCAGATCGGGGTGGTTGAGCAGCCCGGTCGTCACGACCAGGACCGAGGTCTTGGTGTTCCGCCCGGTGGCAAACGCGTTCAGCATCGGCGAGGGCGCGATCGCGACCCGCGGCTTGGGCATGTTGGCCAGGGCGACGAGCCGGTCCACGATGCCGTGCAGCCGGGCCGCCTGGGGGCCATCCTGCGGGGTCACGACCTGGGCCTGCGCGGTGCTGAGGGCGATCTTGTCGGAGAACCAGAAGGAACCGACCCCCAGGGCCAGGCCGAACAGCACGGCGATGAACACGATGCCGCCGCTCGAGATGTTGGTGTGGCCGAGCACCAGCACGAGAACGGTGATGAAGGCGACGAAGACCACTCCGAGAAGAAACATCGTCAGGGTCATCCGCGCCGTGAGACCCCTGTCAGGCGCATAGCGAGTCTTCGCCATCGCGCCGCCTCCGTTCTGTCAGCCGGCCAGGCCGGCTGAGCTTTAACCGGCTTCGCTATCGAAGCCATCCTGTTTCATTATCAGGCAGGGGCCGAGCGGAAATCCCACTATGCGGCACCCTCGGGGTGGCCGTCTGAGACGGCGCACGAAGTCGTCGCGGCATGGTTCCGTGGGCTTGGCCGACCGCCCGGTCATCCTTTCCCTGGATGTCCACCTGCCAGTGTCCCCGGCCGACCTGAAGGTTTGCTGAACCAGCCCTGAAAGCGGGCTGTTCCTCCTCCGGGGACGCCTCGGCCTGGGGGGCCTCGACCTCCGCCGGAACCCCGGCCCGGGAGCTCAGCGCCCCGGGATCAGGCCATCCTCCGACAGCAGGCCACGCACATCCTCCATGGTGGCGTCGGAATAGGGCAGGATCACATCCGACGATTCCAACGAATCCGTCGGCACTGGTGTTCCCACAGCGCGGACCCGGTCCAGCATCTGGGTCAGGACCGGGCGGAAGGCATTCTCGTCCCCGGAGTTCACGGCTGCCTCGAGCCTGGCGTCCAGCTCGTTCAGCTCGGTGGCGAGGCTGTCCTCCACGGCCAGCTGGCCCTCGCCGAGGATCCGGATGATCATGACCCCTCACCAGCCTGCGGTTTGTCGGCCACGGTGCCCGACTGCCCGTTCCCGGCCGCTCCCGACGCGGAGCCCTCGATCTCGCGGGGCGCCTCGCCCTGGCCCAGCTCGCCCTTGAGCCGCTCCAGCTCCCGGTCCACGTCGTGGGTCGCACCCATCTGGTCCAGCTCACGCTGGATGTCGTCGTTCGGCTGGGCGGTCACGTCGTCCAGGGCGCCGGAGGCCATCAGCTCGTCGATGGCACCCGCCCGGGCCTGCATCTGCGCCGTCTTGTCCTGGGCCCGCTGCACCGCCATGCCCACGTCGCCCATCTCCTCGGAGATGCCCGACACGGCCTCGCCGATCCTGGTCTGGGCCTCGGCGGCGGTGTAGGTGGCCTTGATGGTCTCCTTCTGCGTGCGGAAGGCCTCCACCTTGGCCTGCAGCCGCTGGGAGGCGGCGGTCAGCTTCTCCTCGTCCGCCTGCAGCGACTGATACTGGGTCTGCAGGTCGCTGATCTGGGTCTCCAGCCCCGACTTGCGGGTCAGCGCCTCGCGGGCCAGGTCTTCCCGTCCGCTGCCCAGCGCCTTACGGGCCTGGCCGTCCAGCTTGGTCTGCTGCTGCTGCAGCGTGTTCATCTGGAGCTCGACACGCTTACGCGACGTGGCGACGTCAGCGACGCCCCGGCGGACCTGCGTCAGCATCTCCAGCTGACGCTGGTAGGAGTAGTCCAGGGTCTCGCGCGGATCTTCCAGCCGGTCCAGCTGCTTATTTGCCTTGGCCTTGAAGATCAGTGATACCCGCTTCACCACGCTCATCGGCGCGACCATCCCCTCATCGTGTAACGCTGTGGCCAGCCACCTGCGGCGCACGAGCCGGCACCCCCCGTGCCGTGGCCGCTGCGCCTGCAGGCTGGTGGCACACAGCCTACGCGGTCAAACTCCCCGCAGCCATCACGGCGGGAAGGCTCGCGGTCTGGTGATCCGCGGCGTTCGTCCCGGTAGGCTGAGTCCGTGTTCAGACGACGTAGCACGGCCACCCAGGACGCCGCCGAGGGCGCCCCGGGCGCTTCAGCGACCGATCAGGCCGGCTCTGCCCCCACTTCGGTGTCCGCGGGCAAGGGCAGGCCGACCCCCAAGCGCAGCGAGGCTGAGCGCCGCCGCCGGTACAACGCCCCGGGTGACCGGAAAGAGGCGCTGCGCCAGTCGCGGACCAGGGACCGCTCGGCGCGGGCCCGCAAGACGGAGGCCATGCGGCGCGGCGAGGAATGGGCCCTCCCGGCCAAGGACAAGGGCCCGGTCCGGACGCTGGCCCGCGACTTCGTGGACTCCCGGCGGCGGCTGAGCGAGTTCTACATGTACGGCCTGGTCGTGCTGCTGTTCCTGCTGTTCCTGCACAACTCCGTGATGCAGACGCTGCTGCCCCTGCTCCTCATCGTCATGGTGCTGATCATGGTCGTCGAGGGGTACTTCGTGGGCCGGCGCGTGACCAGCCTGGCCCAGGAGCGCTTCCCCGGGGAGAGCACCCGGGGGGTCAAGATGTACTCGGCCATGCGCGCGCTGCAGATCCGCCAGCTCCGCTTCCCGAAGCCGAGGGTGAAGCCGGGCGCCACGCTCTGACCCGGCGTCAGACGGCCGGGCGCCCCGGGCCGGGGACCGCCCCCAGGCGGGAGGACGCTCCGGGCGGGAGACGCCTCCCGCCGGTCGCCCCGGACGGAGGACAGCGGTCCTCACCAGGGCCAGTGGATCAAGGGTGAGGGCTGGCCCGGGACCGGCCGGGACATTGCCTTAGTGTCGTGCGTCATGGAACATCGTCACCTGGGCCGAAGCGGCCTCAAAATCAGCGAGATCGCCTACGGGAACTGGATTACGCACGGTTCCCAGGTGGAGGAGGACGCGGCCCGGGCGTGCGTCGCGGCCGCCCTGGATGAGGGCATCACCACGTTCGACACCGCGGATGCCTACGCCGGGACCGTGGCCGAGGAAGTCCTCGGCCGCGCCCTGCACGGGGTCCGCCGCGAGTCCCTCGAGATCGCCACCAAGGTCTTCTGGCCGACCGGCGCCGGGCCCAACGACCGCGGCCTGTCCCGCAAGCACATCATGGAGTCGGCGCACGGGTCGCTGCGCCGGCTGCAGACCGACTACCTGGACCTCTACCAGGCCCACCGCTACGACCACGAGACCCCGCTGGCCGAGACCCTGCGCGCCTTCGAGGACCTGGTCCGCCAGGGCAAGGTGCTGTACGTGGGCGTCTCCGAGTGGCGCGCCGAGGAGATCACCGCGGCGCTGCGGATCGCCGACGAGATGGGGTTCGACCGGATCGTCTCCAACCAGCCGCAGTACAGCATGATCTGGCGGGTGATCGAGTCCGAGGTGATCCCCCTGTGCGAGAAGGAGGGGATCGGCCAGATCGTCTTCTCCCCTATCGCCCAGGGCGTGCTGACCGGCAAGTACCGGCCGGGCGAGCCCGTGCCGGCCGAGTCGCGGGCGAGCGACCCGAGCGGGTCCGGGTTCATCCAGCGCTTCCTGGACGACGACCTGCTCCACCGGGTGGCCGCCCTGGGCCCGATCGCCGACCAGGCCGGCCTGACCATGGCCCAGCTGGCGGTGGCCTGGGTGCTGCAGAACCCCAACGTGTCGGCGGCGATCATCGGCGCGACCCGGCCGGAGCAGGTCCGGGAGAACGTCAGGGCCTCCGGGGTCCGGCTGGACCCGGAGGTCCTCCGGCGCATCGATGACGCGCTGGGCGATGCGATCCAGCGCGACCCGGCCCGGACCATGAGCCCGGCGTCCCGCCCCTGAGGGGCTGGCCACCCCCGGGGGGCGCCCGGCGCCCCCCGGGCGGCGCCCGCCGCCCTCTGACGGCCTGCCGTTTACTCCTCGGAGTGCAGGCTCATCGGGCCGTACTCAACCCGGTTCTCCTCGAGCAGGGTCACCTGGTCCACACCTCCGGCCAGCAGTTCCCGCCAGTTCTCGCCGAGCCAGCTCTCGGCGTCGCCCTGGCTGGCGAACGTTTCCCTCGGCACTCCCCTGGACGGCACCAGGGTCCCGTCCGCCGTCTCGAACTGCCAGGTCCAGGCCATGTCGTTGCCGCCTCCTCAGTACGCGGTAAGCGACAGTAGCCCACCCGGCGCGGCCGCCGCGCGGCCCCCCGCGCTCCCGGGCCGGTCCCGTCCAGCGGCGCGCCCGGGACCCCCGCAGCCGCCGCCCGGAAATGTGATGGTCCGCTACTCATTGCCGGGGATGCACAATTTGTGGTGTCCTATCCGGGACGGGGCTTGGGTCGCATATGGGTCCACCCTGCAGAACGGCCGCAGAGGCGGCCGGGAAACTGTTAAGTTCTATGGGCAGCCCTGAGCCGGGCGCCGCGGCACGTGTCCCCCTGGCTCAGCCCCGGGAGCAAGGTGGTGACGACATGGCGCGCGTTGTCGTCGTTGGTGACCTGATGACTGACACGGTCGCCCATGCGGCCCTTCCGCTGGCGAAGGGCAGCGATACACCGGCGACCGTGAGTATGCACGGTGGCGGATCGGGCGCGAACATCGCGGCCTGGCTGGCCGCGGACGGCGGCGAGGTAGCCTTCGTCGGCCGCCGCGGCGCGGATATCGCAGGCCGTAACCGGGACATGGAACTGATGGGATACGGCGTGGACGCCCGCCTGGTCATGGACCCGGACCGGCCCACCGGGACCTGCGTGGTCATGGTGACCCACAAGGGCGACCACACGATGATGTCGGACCCCGGCGCGAACGCCGCGCTGCACCCTGACGACCTGCCCAAGGACCTGTTCGCGCCGGGCGCTCACCTGCACCTGTCGGGGTACACGCTGCTCAACGAGGGCTCACGGGGCGCGGCCCTCGCGGCGTTCGCCCACGCCGGCCGGGCCGGCATGACGATCTCGGTGGACGGCGCCTCGGCCGCGCCGCTGGAGCGGGTGGGGGCCGAGCCGTTCCTCGAGATGACCAACGGGGTAACCCTGCTCCTGGTCAACGCGGACCAGGCGGCGGTGCTCACCGGCCGGGATGACCCGGAGTCGGCGGCGCACGTGCTGACCGCCTGGTACCCGGAGGTCGTGGTGAAACTCGGCCCGGACGGGGCGCTGTACGCGAACGGGCGCCCCGACCCGGTCCGGTCCCTCGCCCTGCCCGTGGAGACGTTCGTGGACGGCACGGGGGCCGGGGACGCTTTCTGCGCCGGCTTCCTGCCCGCCTGGCTGGACAAGAAGCCGCCACTCGAGGCCCTGGGCAGCGGCTGCCGTCTGGCCTCCAGCGCACTCGGCATGGTCGGTGCCCGGCCCGCTCTCTGATCCCGGCCCGGACCGTGGGCCGGGCTCGCTCGATGATCCCGGGCTAGACCCTGGGCCGGAACCGGGCGCTGAGCCGGGACCGCGGGCGTCATTCCTCGACAGCCTTTTCTCCCTGGACGGCCGGGTCGCCCTGGTCACCGGGGGCAGTTCCGGCATCGGCCACGCCATGGCCCGGGCCCTCGCCCTGGCTGGTGCCCGGGTCATGCTCCTGGCCCGGGGCGAGGAAGCCCTCGGCCGGGCGGCCGCGGCCATCCGGGCCGCCGGCGGTGCCGCTGCCTGGGTCCGGGCCGATCTCGCCGATCCTTCCGCCACCCGGCGGGCGGCCGAGGAGACCGTGGCGGCGTACGGGGAACCGGACATCCTGGTGAACGCGGCCGGCGCCAACCCGCGGCCGCCGCTCGGCGACCAGACCCTGGAGCAGTGGGGCGATGTGATGGCGGTGAACCTCACCGCCCCGTTCGTGCTCGGCCAGCGCTTCGGGCCCGCGATGGCCCGGCGGGGCTGGGGCCGGATTATCAGTGTCGCCTCCCAGCAGGCGGTCCGGGCGTTCGGCAACAGCGGCGGGTACGGGGCGTCCAAGGCCGGGCTGGCCGGGCTCACGCGCTCCCAGTCCGAGGCCTGGGCCGGCCACGGGGTGTGCTGCAACACGGTCACCCCCGGGTTCGTGGCCACCCCGCTCACCGCGACCGTGGCCAGCGACCCGGTGCTCTGCGCGGCCCTGGCCGCCCGGACCATGATCGGCCGCAACGGCGAGCCCGCCGACTTCGAGGGCGTGACCGTGTTCCTGGCCAGCCGGGCCAGCGACTACATCACCGGCCAGCTCATCTTCGTGGACGGCGGCTTCTCGGTCACCTGACCCCCGAGGTCACCTGAACCCGAGGTCACCTGACCGCCCGGGCGGGGGTGACCCCCGAGGTCACCTGGCCCCAGGGTGGGGTGACTCCCTGGTCACCTGCCGCACTCGTGCGCCACGCCAGCCGCGTTGGGCAAGTCTGTCGCCGTCAGGCGGCACAATGGCGGACATGGCACGACGCACCGCGACACCCCCGCCCCCCGAGGACTTCGAGGAAAGCATCGTCGATATCGATGTTGCCGAGGAGATGCGGGGCAGCTACCTCGAGTACGCCTACTCCGTCATCTACCAGCGGGCCCTGCCCGACGCCCGGGACGGGCTGAAGCCGGTCCAGCGCCGGATCCTGTACCAGATGAACGAGATGGGCCTGCGGCCCGACCGCGGCCACGTCAAGTGCGCCCGGGTGGTCGGCGACGTGATGGGCCGGCTGCACCCGCACGGGGACAGCGCGATCTACGACGCGCTGGTCCGGATGGCCCAGCCGTGGGCGATGCGGCTGCCGCTGATCGACGGGCACGGGAACTTCGGCTCGCCCGGCGGGGACGACTCCCCGGCCGCGATGCGCTACACCGAGGCCCGGCTGACCGCGGCCGCCATGGCCATGGTGGCCTCGATCGACGAGGACACCGTCGACTTCCGGCCGAACTACGACGGCCAGGAGACCGAGCCCGAGGTGCTCCCCGCCGGCCTGCCGAACCTGCTGGTGAACGGCACTGCCGGGATCGCGGTAGGCATGGCCACCAACATGGCCCCGCACAACCTCGGCGAGGTGATCGCCGCGGCCCGGCACCTGATCGCCAATCCTGAGGCCGGCCTGGACGAGCTGATGCGCTTCGTGCCCGGCCCGGACCTGCCGACCGGCGGCAAGATCGTCGGCCTGGACGGGATCAGGGAGGCGTACGAGACCGGGCGCGGGATCTTCCGCACCCGGGCCACCGCCCGGGTCGAGAAGCTCACGCCG
This sequence comes from Actinomycetes bacterium, assembly GCA_025964635.1. Lineage (GTDB taxonomy): Bacteria > Actinomycetota > Actinomycetes > Streptosporangiales > Streptosporangiaceae > RYN-230. The sequence goes on from JAOPYP010000496.1 coordinate 10,226, forward strand.
CGCCGGGACGGCATCGTGGTCACCGAGCTGCCCTACGGCGTCGGGCCGGAGAAGGTCATCTCCCGGATCAAGGACCTGGTCCAGGCCAGGAAGCTGGCCGGGATCTCCGACCTGAAGGACCTGACCGACCGGCACCGCGGGCTGCACCTGGTCATCGAGGTCCGGGGCGGGTTCCACCCCGAGGCCATCCTCGACGAGCTGTACCGGCTCACGCCGATGGAAGAGACCTTCGGCATCAACAACGTCGCGCTGGTGGACGGCCAGCCCCGCGTCCTCGGCCTGCGCGAACTGCTGAGCATCTACGTCGACCACCGGATCGACGTGGTCCGGCGCCGCACCGAGTTCCGCCGCGGCAAGCGCGCGGACCGGCTGCACCTGGTGGACGGCCTGCTCATCGCGCTGCTCAACATCGACGAGGTCATCCAGGTCATCCGGGCCAGCGACGACTCCGCTGAGGCCAGGGAACGGCTGATGTCGGTCTTCGACCTGTCCGAGATCCAGGCCCAGTACATCCTGGACACGCCGCTGCGCCGGCTGACCCGGTACGACCGGCTGGAGCTGGAGCGCGAGCGGGAGACCCTGCAGCGGGAGATCGCCGAGCTGACCGCGATCCTGGAGTCGGAAGCCAGGCTTCGCGAGCTGGTCTCCAGCGAGCTGGGCGAGATCGCCGGGAAGTTCGCCAGCCCGCGGCGCACCGTGCTGCTGGAAGGCAGCGGGAAGGCCCGCACGGCGGCCGTCCCGCTCGAGGTGGCCGACGACCCGTGCCTGGTGCTGCTGTCGTCGGCCGGGCTCATCGCCCGGATCGCGACCCAGCCTGCCGGCGAGCCGGCCGAGGGCACGCTGGACGCGGCCGCCCAGGACGGTGCCACAGCCCCGGCGCCCGCCGCCGGCCCGCGCGCCGCCCACGACGTCATCATCGCCACCGCGGCCGCCACCGCACGAGGGGCCACGGCCGTGGTCACCTCCCACGGCCGGCTGATCCGGGTCGGCGTGCTGGAGATCCCCGCCCTGCCGCCCAGCGCCCACTCCCCCTCGCTGGCCGGCGGCGCGCCGATCGCCGAGTTCGTCTCGCTCGAGGCGGGCGAGACCGTGGTCGGGCTGGCCGCGCCGGACGGGTCGCCCGGCGGGCTCGCGCTCGGCACGGCGGGCGGCATGGTCAAGCGCGTCGCGCCGGACTACCCGGCCAACGCCACCGAGTTCGAGATCATCTCCCTGAAGGACGGCGACCGGGTGGTCGGCGCGGTCCAGCTGGACGGGGAGGATGCGGACCTGGTGTTCATCACCAGCGACGCCCAGCTGCTCCGGTTCCGGGCTGCGGCGGTCCGCCCCCAGGGCCGCGCAGCGGGCGGGATGACCGGGATCCGGCTCTCCGCCGGGGCGGCCGTGGCCTGGTTCGGCGTGGTGCCGGACCGCGCGGCGGGCGGCGCAGGCGAGGCTGCGGAGGCGGTGGTGGTGACCGTGGCGGGGACCAGCGGCGCGCTGCCCGGGACGGCGGCTGCCACCGTCAAGGTGACCCCGTACCCGGAGTACCCGGCCAAGGGGCGGGCCACCGGCGGCGTGCGCTGCCACCGGTTCCTGAAGGGCGAGGACACCCTGGTGCTGGCCTGGGCCGGGCCGGGTCCGGCCCGGGCCGCGACCGATGCGGGCGTCCCGGTCTACCTGCCTGACGCGGACGGCCGCCGGGACGGCTCCGGGGAGCGCATCCGCCAGGGACTGGCCGTCCTGGGCGGGACCGCCCCGCCCCGCTAGCCGCGAGAGACCAGCCGCCACATCAGGAGCACCAGGCCATCATGAGGCGGCCGGGCCGGACCGGGCCACCGGGCGGCCCGCCGCCGCGGCCAGCGCGGTGAGCAGGTCGCGCGGCCCGGCGTAGGGCGGCTCACCAAACTGCCACCAGCGCGCGACCTGCAGGCCGCGGGCCCCGGGGTCGAACACCTCGCCGCCGAAACACCCGGCCCGGGCCAGCGCGGCCAGGCCGTCGTCGTCCTCGCCTAACGTGACCACGAACGCCGCGGCGTCCAGCAGTGCCGCCGCGCATCTCGCGGCCCGGACCGGGTCGCTGCCCGCGCGGGCCAGCCGCCACGCGGCCTGGGCGCGGAGGAATTCCGCCATCAGAATCTGTCTCGTCACCCTGTGTATCGTACTCTTTACGAAGGGTAATTAGACCGCGCGCCTCGCCGCCCGGGACGGTCAGGCGTCGATGCGGGACAGGTCCAGCTCGGCGGCGGCGCCCATGATGAATTCCCGGCGGGGTCCGACATCGCTGCCCATGAGCAGGTCGAATATCCCGCCTGCGGCGGCCGCGTCCTCGATCCGGATCCGGCGCAGCGTGCGGTGCCGCGGGTCCATGGTGGTCTCGGCCAGCTGCCCGGCGTCCATCTCGCCCAGACCCTTGTACCGCTGGATGGGCTCCTTCCAGCGCTGGCCCCGCCGCTCCAGCTCGAGCAGACGGCGGTGCAGCTCGCTGTCGGAGTAGGTGTAGTTGTACTTCTGCTGCCCCTTGCGCGGGCTGGACAGCTCGATCCGGTGCAGCGGCGGCACCGCCGCGAAGACCCGGCCCGCGTCCAGCATGGGCCGCAGGTAGCGGTGGAACAGGGTGAGCAGCAGGGTGCGGATGTGCGCGCCGTCCACGTCGGCGTCGGACATGAAGATGACCCGCTGGTAACGGGCCGCGTCCAGGTCGAAGGAAGCGCCGGAGCCAGCCCCGATGACCTGGATGATGGCCGCGCACTCGGTGTTCTTGAGCATGTCGGAGAGGGACGCCTTCTGCACGTTGAGGATCTTGCCCCGGAGCGGCAGCAGCGCCTGGAACTCGGAGTTCCGGGCCAGCTTCGCAGTGCCCAGCGCGGAGTCACCCTCGACGATGAACAGCTCGCTGCGGTCGTCGGCGCTGCGGCAGTCGACCAGCTTGGCGGGCAGCGCCGAGCTGGCCAGCGCGGACTTGCGGCGCTGGTTGTCCCGGTGCTCCCGGGCCGCGATCCGGGCCTTGACGGCCGACGCCACCTTCTCCAGCACCGCCCGGGCCTGCTGCTTGCCGGCCCGGCCCCGGGCCTCGAACACGGCCTCCAGCTCCCTCGACACCACCTCGGACACGATCCGCGACGCGGCCGGGGTGCCGAGCACCTCCTTGGTCTGGCCCTCGAACTGCGGCTCGGGCAGCCGTACCCCGATCACCGCGGTGAGCCCCTCCAGCGCGTCTTCCTGTCGGGCCGGCTCGTCGCCGTTCTTCAGCAGCCGCGCCGCGCGCAACTGAGCGTTCAGCGTCTTGACCAGGGCCCGCTCGAACCCGGTGACGTGCGTCCCGCCCTTGGGGGTGGCGATGACGTTGACGAACGACCGGGTCACGGTGTCGTACCCGGTGCTCCACTGCAGGGCCACGTCGACCTGCAGTTCCCGGTCCACGTCCGTGGGCGTCATGTGACCCTGCTCGTCGAGCACCGGCACCGTCTCGCTGAACCGCCCGGCGCCGGTCAGCCGCAGCACGTCCGTCAGCGGCTCCCCCGGCGACAGGTACTCGCAGAACTCGCTGATTCCGCCGTCGAACCGGAACTCCGCTTCTTTTTCCGCAACGGACCCTGATCGTGGCGCGTCGCCCGTGCTCCCGGCATCGTCCTCGGTGGGGCTCTCAGACCTCCGGCCCGCCGCCGGCCGGTCGTCCCGGACCCGGATGGCCAGGCCCGGGACGAGGTACGCGGTCTGGCGGGCCCGCTGCACGAGCGCCTCGAAGTCCCAGTCCGCGTCCTTCGTGAACACCTGGCGGTCCGGCCAGAAGCGGACCCTGGTGCCGGTCACCTTCCGGGCCACCTTGCGGGTCTTGCGCAGGCCCGCGCCCCGGGTGAAGGACGCCCCCGGGCCCGGGGCGGCGAACTCGCCAGGCACGCCGCGGCGGAAGGAGGCGTCCCACTCGTGCCCCTCCCGGTCCACCTCGACATCCAGCCGGGCCGACAGCGCGTTCACCACGGAGGCGCCAACGCCGTGGAGGCCGCCGGAGGCGGTGTAGGAACCGCCGCCGAACTTGCCCCCCGCGTGCAGCCTGGTCATCACCAGCTCGACGCCGGTCAGCCTGGACTTGGGCTCGATGTCCACCGGGATACCCCGGCCGTTGTCCCGGATCTCCGCCGACATGTCCGGATGTATTACGACATCGATGGAGGTGCAGTGCCCGCCCAGCGCCTCGTCCACGGCGTTGTCGAAGATCTCCCACAGGCAGTGCATGAGGCCCCGGCCGTCGGTGGACCCGATGTACATCCCTGGCCGCTTGCGGACCGCCTCGAGCCCTTCGAGGACCGACAGGTGCCGGGCGGTGTACGCGTCCGTGGCGGGAACGGAGGTCAGCGAGGCCGCGGCCCGGCCAGCCTGGCCAGCTCCTGAGCGGCCAGTTCCCGGGCGGCCAGCTCCCGGGCGGCCAGTTCCTGAGCGGCGTCCAGAGCCGCTTTCAACGGGGCCGTCGGTATCGGCGCGGACGGCGGTCACGTGGGTTCTCCTCGGTCAGGGGGCCGGGCGGCGCGAATCGGGGCGGACTTCGGCAGACTAGCCGCCCGGTCTGACTACCCGGGGAAGCCACGCCGGGGACATACCGGGCTACCTGGGACAACGCGCCCCCGCTACAGTGAAACGACGAGGACAACTGCCATCCTCCCATGGCGAGCGTTCGCTTTGGGCGTACGTCGCGTCCACACGGGAAGGAGCTGGCCTGGCAGAGTGTTGACTAGCACGTAGGGCAGAGCCATCCGGCACATGACCGGTGGCACGACGCGAGGGAGGCGACATGACCGGAGCTCTCGCACCAAGCAGGCCCCTGAATGCGACGGACCTGTGCGACCGGTGTGGTGCCCAGGCATACGTACGCGTTGTGCTCCCCGAATCTGGGGAGCTCCTGTTCTGTGCCCATCACAGCCGGCAGCATCTTGAGGCGCTCGCGAAGCTGGGAGCCGAGATTCAGGACGAGACGGAGCGACTGGCACCGGGCGGGACACGGCGCGAAGGGTAGTCAGGGTC
>JAOPYP010000516.1 GCA_025964635.1 Actinomycetes bacterium
AACGGAACCGAGTTGCGCTGCGTCATCCCCGACCCCTGGGTCCAGGAGGTCCTGAGCGTCGCCGGGGTAGCCAGCGCGCTGGAGATCTATCCCAGCCTGGATCACGCCCTGTTCAGCCAGGTGAGCCGGGCACTGTTCTAGAGGCACGCACCCATCGCCGCGGGGGAACGTCGCCGGGCTGCCTGCCGCGTCCGATACCCGCCAGCATCAGCGTGGCCGGCCCGGCAGGCTGGATGCATGGCCACCGACTCGATTGCCAGCACGCTTGTGTTCGAGCCCATCCCCGCCGGCGAACTGGACGAGATCAGGGCGGCCGGAGTGGATGAGGCCGGCAACCGGCTGACTCCGCAGCCGGATCCCGGGGGCGGCAATCCGCTGCGGTGCTGCCTGCGCGAGACCCGCCCTGGCGAGCAGGTGCTGCTCATCGCCTACGCCCCGCCCGGCACCGCGGGCGCCTACGCCGAACGCGGACCCGTGTTCGTCCACGCGGAACCGTGCGGGGGGTACGCGACCCCGCATCGTTACCCGCCCGGACTGAGTCACCGCCAGCAGGTCGTGCGCGCCTACGACCAGGACGGGCAGATCGCTGACGGCATCCTGGCCGGCGACGGCGAGCAGGCCCTGGCCGTCATCCAGCAGTTGCTCGCCCGGCCGGACGTCGCGCTCGTGCATCTCCGCAACGTCGGTTACGGCTGCTACAACTTCACGGTCCGGCCGGGCTGACCAGCGGCTAACGGGTCTCGACGAGTTTGGCGAGGTTCTCCAGCGCCATCCGGGTGCCCATCTCGTTGTCGGCCGGAGGGACCGTGTCGGGGATCTGCTCGTGCACGATGCGGACATCGGTGCCGCCGTCCGCGTCCGTCAGCGTCGTGGTCATCGTCATCTCGCCGCGGAGCCCGGGATCCTCGGTCTCGAACTCGAACACCTCGACCACCTGCTCGTCCGGCACCAGCTTCACGAAGTGGCCGTGGTACGTGTCGGTGTGCTGAGCCGTCTTGCCGGTTCCGGTCGGCGCGTCGTAGGTGAGGGACACGCGGAACGAGCCGCCTTCGCGGGCGTCGAACTCGTGCACCTGGCTGCTCATTCCGGCCGGTACCCGCCACTGCGCGATCGCATCCGCATCCAGGAGCGCCCGGTAGACATCTGGCCGCGGAGCATTCACATGGTGAGAGATCTGGGTCGAATACATCTGGCCATCCTAGGGAAATCAATCTCGCTCGCTAGAGCGCGGCGATCACCCGGGCCCGGTCGGCCAGGGCCCGCCGGGCCGACCCCGCGTACGGCGCGAAACGTTCCCAGCCATGCGGCGCCCCGGGGTGCAGGTGAAACTCCACCGGGACGCCGGCCAGGGCGAGGGACCGGCCGTAGGAGAGGTCCTCGTTGCGGAAAATATCGAGATCGCCGACGTCGAGGTAGGCGGGCGCCAGCCCGCGATGATCGGCCAGCCGCGCGGGGGCGGCGATGGGTGAGACCGCCGAGGTGCCCAGGTCCTCGCCGAGGACAGCGCTCCAGGCGGTGAAGTTGTCGTCGTGCGTCCAGGTCAGGTACGGGGCCAGGGCCGGGTCCGGGGTCTGGTTGCGGTCATCGAGCATCGGATAGACCAGGATCTGCCGGGCCAGGGCGACGCCCCGGTCCCGGGCCAGGATCGCGGCCCCGGCGGCGAGCCCGCCGCCTCCGCTGTCGCCCATGACCGCGATCCGGGCGGGGTCGGCGCCCAGGCCGGCCGCGTGCCCGGCCAGCCAGGTGAGCGCGGCGAAGACGTCCTCGGCGAGCATCGTTCCCGTCGCCTCGGGCGCCCGCCGGTAGCCGACGGACACGAAGGGGACACCCGTCTGGTCGACGTACCAGCCGATCACCTCGTCGTAGAGGTCGAGGCTGCCCATGATCATCCCGCCGCCGTGCGCGTAAAGGACGGCAGAGCCCGGGGCCGGGCCGGGCCTGGCGTAGTGGCGCAGTTCGATCGCGGTCCCGTCCGGCGCGGTGGTGTAGTGGGTGCTCGTGCGGACCGGTGAGAAGGGCGGAACCAGGCTGGCCAGATAGGCCTGGCCCGCCTCACCTGCCTGGCGCAGCCCTTTCCAGTCGCCGCGCGGCGGGGCGGGCTCGGGTGCGGCCGCGGCCCGTTCGGCCAGCGTGGTCATGACGGGGACAAGTTCGGGGTCAAGCTGGTAGCCCATGGCTGGAGGTCCTTCCGGCCGGGGCGGTGCCGGCCTGGTCCCGCGGGCCGGGCGGCGGGATGGCCGCCCGGTCCCGCGCGGGCGTCAGTACTGGGGGGCCTGGTTGAAGATCACGACGAGGCTGACGATCTTGCCGTCGCGGACGCTGAAGTAGTTCGACAGGACGACGTCGTCGGGCAGGCCGGCCTTGTCGAAGTCGCCGGTGTAGGACCCACGCACGATCGTGTCGCCGTAGTGGCCGAGCACGTCGCGGACCTCGATCTGGACCTTGTCCCCGACCATCTCCCGCTCCACCCACCGGCGGATGGCCTCGGTACCCGTGAACTCGCGCCGGGCGTCGTTGACGTACGCGTCGTCGGCGAACGTGCCCATGATGGCGTCGGTGTCCAGGGCGTTGACGGCGGCGATGTGGTCGGCGACGACTCCGGTCAGCTCGGTGGCGTGCATGGTGGGTACTCCTCCCTCAGTGACCCGGCCCTTGTGGCCGGACATCAATCACCCTCGCGGCTGCCGCCGGGGGATGGTCAACCCCGCAAACGGGGCGTGACTCTCCCCCTGGGGGAGGATGCAGACTCGTGTCATGCGGAACTGCCTGGCGATCGGGGACTTCGCCCGCGCGACCCACATGAGCGTGAAGACGCTGCGCTACTACCACCGGGTCGGCCTGCTGGAGCCCGCCGACGTGGATCCGGACACGGGTTACCGCCGCTACACCACGGCCCAGATCCCGGCCGCGCAGATAATCCGGCGGTTCCGCGACCTGGACATGCCCGTCGACGAGGTCAGGCAGGTCCTCGCGGCGCCGGACCTCGAGACCCGGAACGAGCTCATCGCGGCACACCTGAACCGGCTGGAGGAAGGGCTGACCCGCACCCAGGGCGCGGTCTCGTCGCTGCGTGACCTGCTGGCCCGGCCGTCGCCGCCTGAGCTGGCCGACATCGGCCGCCGCCGCGTGGAGGCCACTCCGGCCGCCGCGATCAGCGAGGCGCTCGACATCGAGGACGCGGGGTCCTGGTACCAGGGTGCGCTCGGCGAGCTCTACGCCACGATGGACGCCCAGAACCTGTCACCCGGGGGCCCTAGCGGCGGCATCTACGCGACCGAGCTGTTCTCGCACGGGCTGGGCCAGGCCACCATCTTCGTGCCGTGCACCGGGTCGTTGCGGCCCACGGGGCGGGTCACGTCGCTGGTCGTGCCGGCCGCCGAGCTGGCGACCATCGTCCACCCCGGGCCGGACACCAGCATCGACCGCGCCTACGGATCCCTGGCCACGTACGTGACCCAGCATGCGCTGGCCGTCGACGGGCCGATCCGGGAGTACTACCTGGTTGGCCGCCGGGACACTCCGGACGCCTCCCAGTGGCGCACGGAGATCGGCTGGCCGATCTTTCACACCGGGCCGGTGCCTGAGGACCCATAGACGGGTCAGCTGGGGCGCTGGTCAGCCCCGGCCGCGCTGGGTGCGGTTAGCCCGGGTTGCGCAGGGCCTGGGTGAGCACGGCCATCAGCCGGGCGACGGCGCCGGTGAAGGCGTGCTCGGGCGGGGTGGCGTACCCGATGACCAGCGCCGGCCGGTCCGCGCCGGCCGCCGGGCTGTAGGAGCGGAGCCCGTTGAGGGCCAGGTCGTGATGCTCGGCCGCCCGGGCGATGATCTCGTCCTCGTCCAGGCCGGCCGGCAGTTCCAGCAGGGCATGCAACCCGGCGGCGATACCGGTGACCCTCGCCTGCGGGGCGTGGCGCCGGACCGCCGCGACCAGATGGTCCCGCCGGTGGCGGTAGGCCAGCCGGGAGCGGCGCACCTGCCGGTCGTAGGCCCCCGAGGTGAGGAACTCGGCCAGCGTGAGCTGGTCGAAGCTGCTGGAATGCCGGTCGGCGCCGGCCTTGGCCGCGGCCACCTCGTCCACGAGGTGAGCCGGCACCACCAGCCACCCGAGCCGCAGGCCGGGCGCGAGGCTCTTGCTGGCCGTGCCGGCGTAGATGACGTTCTCCGGCGCGAGCGCCTGCATGGCCCCGACCGGCTGGCGGTCGTATCGGAATTCGCCGTCGTAGTCGTCCTCGATGAGCAGCCCGCCGGTCCGCGCGGCCCAGTCGATGGCCCGGCTCCGCCGCTCGGGCCCCAGCACGCCGCCCAGCGGGAACTGGTGGGCCGGGGTCAGCAACGCGGCATCCGCCCCATCGAGCCCGCCCGCTGTATCGAGCCCGGCCGCGGCATCGAGCCCGGCCGCCGCATCGAGCATGGCCGCCGCCCCGGTCCCGTCGAGGACAGCGCCGCCTTCGTCCACCGGCAGCGCCCGGGTGCGCAGCCCGTGCTCGGCCGCGATACCACGCAGGTGCGGCAGGCCGTACGCCTCCACGGCCAGGGTCGTGGCGCCCCGGCCGCGCAGTGCCCGGCAGATCAGGCCCAGGCCCTGGGTGAACCCCGAGCAGACCACGATCCGGTCGGGGCTTACGCGCACGCCCCGTGCCCGGGCCAGGTACCCGGCCAGGGCCTCGTGCAGTTCCGGCCGGCCCCGGGCGTCCGGGGCCTCGCCGAACGCCTCGGCCGGGGCGGTGCCCAGCGCTCGCCGCGCCGCCGCCAGCCAGCGGGACCGGGGGAACGCGGCCACGTCGGGCGATCCCGGGCGAAGGTCGTAGCGCAGCCGGCGGGGCGCCCCCGCCGGTGCGGGCACCGCCTCGGCCGCGGGCACCCGCGTAGCGACCCGGGTGACCGACCCCTGCCGGGCGACCAGCCAGCCCTCGGCGACCAGCTGCCCGTAGACGTCGACCACGGTGTTGCGGGCGACACCCAGGTCGGCGGCCAGCGACCGGGAGGACGGCAGGCGCAGCCCCGGGACCAGCCGCCCGGACCGGACCGCCTCGCGGAGCTGGCCCTCCAGGTCGGCGCGCACCCGCGGGCCGGTGCGGTCCAGGTGGAGGTCGACCCCGGAACTGGCCCACGTTTCTGGCATAAAAGTGGAGCTTACCCGTGCGCCGGTGAGGTCGTAGGTTCGGGTTATGGCACTCACAGACACGCACGAAGAGACGACCACTGCGCCCGCGTTCACGATCCCGGTCCGGCTGGACTTCGATGCCCACGCGGCGGGATTCGCCCGGGCCCTGGCCCACCTGGACAAGGCGGCCACCAAGGAACTGGACCGGGTGGACTTCGACCCCCGGCTGCGCGAGCTGGTCCGGGTCCGGGCCTCACAGCTCAACGGCTGCGCCTACTGCATCGACATGCACAGCAAGGACGCCCGGGCCGTGGGGGAGACCGAGCAGCGCCTGTACGGCATCCCGGCCTGGCGGGACACCCCCTACTTCTCCGAGCGGGAGCGGGCCGCGCTCGCGTTCACCGAGGCGGTCACGCTCATGACCGGCGATCACGTTCCCGACGCGGCGTATGAGGCCGTCGCGGCGCATTACAGCCCGGACGAGGTCGCCGCCCTCCTCGCCCTGATCATCACGATCAACGCCTGGAACGCCGTCGGGGTCGCCACGCACGCCTGGGAGCCCGGCAGTTACGAGCGCTGACCCAGACGCCAGCACTGACCTAGGAGCAATCGCCCGGGGTCCCGCCGCGAAGGCGGGACCCCGGGCGCTCTCACCACAGGCCCGATCACGACAGGCCCGATCACCACAGGCGCTCTCACCACAGGCCCGGGTGGCCCGCTTCCAGGTCCAGCAGCGCGCGCTTGCGGGTCAGGCCGCCCGCGTAGCCGGTCAGCTTGCCGGTGCTGCCCACCACCCGGTGGCACGGGATCAGGATGCTCAGCGGGTTGCGGCCCACCGCGGCGCCGACGTCCCGGGGATCCGTGGTGTCGCCGAGGCGCCGGGCCAGGTCGCCGTAGGGGGCCGTGCGGCCGTACGGGATCTCCGCGATCAGCTCCCAGACGCGCCGCTGGAAGTCGCTGCCCCGGGCGTCCAAGGCCAGGCCGAACTCCATCCGGGTGCCGTCCAGGTACTCCCCGAGCTGGCGCGTGACGTCCTCGAAGCCCGGGCCGGTCCGCGGCCCGAAGCGGTCCGGGCTGGGCATGTACCAGTGGTGCGGGAAATACAGGCCGGTCAGCAGCCCGCCGTCGCGCACGATGGTCAGCTCACCCAGCCGCGTGGCGAGGACCGTATGCTCGGCCGTCAACCCGGCGGTCCGCTGGCCGGGCTGCGTGCCCGTGTCGGTCGTCATTCTCTGCTCCTTCGGTCACATCCCCACCTGCGGGAGAACATGTGTGCCTGGAAGACGCGCCGGGCCGGTGTTTCGTGAGGTTCCCGGCTCACCGATCCGCCAGCTCACGTTGGCCCTCCTTTCCGCGTCTTCGGGGTGAGCGCACCCGGCCGGGAGCGCCACTCCCGCGAGGAAAGAGATGACTCATGTCCATCGCAGAGAACAAGACCGTCGTCGCCCGCTGGTTCTCCGAGTTCTGGGGCAAGGACTTCAACCCTGCGGTCGTCGACGAGCTGGCCGCACCGGACATCCGCTTCGAGTACTCGCTGCACGCACCGTGCCGTGGGCGGGACGAGGTACGCGAGTTCGCCACGAAATTCCGCGCCGCGTTCCCCGACCTGAACTTCTGGGGGACCGCCGACCTGATCGCCGAGGGAGATTACGTCGTCGGCCAGTGGGAGGGTGGCGGCACCCAGACGGGGGATGCCTTCGGCGATATGCCGGTCGGTGCCCTGCCCGCCAGGACCGGGAAGACCATGCGGTTCACCGGCATTACCGTGCTGAAGGTCGAGAATGGCCTCATCAGCGAGGAGATTGGTCTCGACGACGGGGTCACGGTGCTGCGGCAGCTGGGCCTGATCACCGAGCCCTGAGACCTCACGGAAACCGGATCCAGGACGTCTTCAGGTCATGACAGGCAAGCCACCGTTCGAGAACGTCGTCTCGGCGCACGGGAGCACCGTGCTGCGGGTCTGCCGGGCCGTCCTCGGCCCGGCCGACGCGGACGACGCCTGGTCGGAAACGTTCCTGTCCGCGCTGAAGGCCTACCCGGACCTCCCGGCCGACGCGAACGTCGAGGCCTGGCTGGTCACCATCGCCCACCGCAAAGCCATCGACGTGACCCGGGCCGCCGCCCGCCGGGCGATCCCGGTGGCCGAGACCCCGGATAACGCGGACGGCGCCGGCCGGGACCCGGAAGTCGCCGGGCTGGTCGCCGACGACGACCTGGCCGACGCCCTCACCCGGCTGCCCGCCAAGCAGAAACAGGCCGTCGCCTACCACTACATCGCGGGGCTGCCCTACGCCGACGTGGCCGCCATCCTCGGCGGCAGCGCGGAGGCGGCCCGGCGCGCCGCCGCCGACGGCA
>JAOPYP010000519.1 GCA_025964635.1 Actinomycetes bacterium
GGTGCGGGCCGGCCTGCGGGCGCTGCTGAGCGCGGAGGCCGGCCTGGAGCCCGGCGCGCTCGGCGGCGCGCTGCACAGGCTGGCTGCGACGATGGACGGGCGCCTGGGCACGGCCGCCAGGTTCGACGTGGCCGGGCTGGCCGTCCCGCTGCCCCGGCAGGCTGAGGTCATGCTGCTCCGGGTCGCCCAGGAAGCGCTGGCCAACGTGCGCAAGCACGCCCGGGCCCGGCAGGTGCTGGTCCGCCTGCGGTACGCCGAGGGACAAGTCGGCCTGGAGATCACCGACGACGGGGCAGGCTTCGACCCGGGACGCCCGGGCGGCGGCTACGGCCTGCCCGGCATGCGCGCCCGGGCCGACGAGGCGGGCGGCCGGCTTGAGGTGCGCAGCTCGCCCGGCGGCGGGACCACGGTCAGCGTGGTGGTCCCGGTGCCGGATCCCGCTGCGGACCCCGTGGCCGGCTCTGCTGCCTCCGGCCCGGCAGCAACTCCCGCCCCTTCGGCGCTCTCAGCCACAGCCGCCGCCCCAGATACCCCAGCCACCCCCGCCACCCGGGGCGGGCCGCCTGGCCAGGACGACCCTGCCGGCCAGGCGGGGACCGCGTGAGCGCCGTGGATTTCCCGGCGGGGTCCGGCCCCGTGCGGGTTCTCGTTGCGGATGATCATCCGGTGGTGCGGGCCGGCCTGCGGGCGCTGCTGAGCGCGGAGGCCGGCCTGGCGGTCGTCGCCGAGGCGGGCTCGGGTGAGGAGACCGTGCTGCTGGCCCGCCGGCAGCAGCCGGACGTCGTGCTGATGGACCTGCGCATGCCCGGCGGGGGCGGGCTGGCTGCGATCCGCCAGCTGTCCGCGGATCTGCCCGGGGTCCGGGTCGTGGTGCTCACCACCTATGACGGCGACGCCGACATCCTGCCGGCCGTGGAGGCCGGCGCCGCCGGGTACCTGCTCAAGGACACGCCGCGGGACACGCTGGTCGGTGCGATCTTCGCGGCGGCCCGGGGCGAGACCGTACTGGCCCCGTCGGTGGCCGGGCGGCTCGTGCGCAGGCTGCGCTCCGCCCCGGACGAGGCGCCCGCTGCCCGCGAGACGCTGTCCGCCCGGGAGACCGAGGTCCTGGTCCTGGTGGGCCGCGGGCTGACCAACGCGCAGATCGGCCGGGAGTTGTTCGTCAGCGAGGCCACGGTGAAGACCCATCTGCTCCGGTCCTACGCCAAGCTCGGCGTGTCGGGCCGGACCGCCGCCGTGACCCGGGCCATGGAACTGGGCGTGCTGCCCGCCCCTGGTCGCCCATGAATCCGGCGGGCGTCCCCATTCCGAATCCATACCGGGCAGAACGCCATTGCCTGTCTATCAGGTGGCTAAAATAGGAGTTCGCCCTCGTCCGGGGAGGCAGCGATAGGGTCGTGCTCGTGGAGACTGCTATCTGGCTTGATCAGCTCAACGCAACGGAGCGCGCTGAGCTCGTCCGCGGCGCGGGTGCCATCCCGGAGCCGCGCCCTGATCTGCTCATCGTCGGCGGGGGGATCGCGGGCGTGGCCACCGCGGCCGCCTGCCACCAGGCGGGCCTCGGCTCGGTGCTGCTCATCGAGGCCGGCCACCTGGGCGCCGGGGCTACCGGGGGCGCCGCGGGGCTGCTGACCCCCGAGATCCACGAATGGAGCGACCCGGAGCCGTTCGTGGACCTGGCCCGGGCCAGCCTGGACCAGTGGGCCGAGCTGGAGGAAAGCTCACCGGGCGGCGTCGGGCTGGTGGACGTGGACTGGATCGGCCTGTCCCCCGACCCGGGCGCCCTGGCCCCGCACCAGTCGCCGGCGGTGGAGTGGCTGGAGCCGGACTACGTGGCCAAGCTGATCCCCGGGCTCGCGCTGCCCATGGCGGGCGCGCTGATCCACCACCAGGGCCGGGTCAACCCGCTGCGCTCGCTGGCCCGGCTGTCCGCCACGCTGCCCGCGGTGGCCACCGGGGTCGCCGCCACCGGCGTCACGGTCCGCGGCGACCGGATCGTGAGCGTGGACACGACCGCCGGCCAGATTCAGCCGGGGGCGGTGGTCTTCGCAACCGGGCTGCCGCCGGTGCTGGACGGGCTGGATATCGAGGTGCCGTGGGAGCAGGTCAAGGGCCACCTGCTTGTCACCGAGCCGACGCCGCTGCGGCTGCCCGGCATCGTGGCGCCGGTCGCCACCCAGCTGGAGGACGGGCGGCTGCTCGTCGGCGGGACCTTCGACATGGGCGACGAGAGCCCGGTAGTCCGGCGGGAGATCATCGACAGCATCCTGGCTGGCCTGTACGCCACGCTCCCGCAGCTGCACGGGCTGCGCGCCGACTACACCTGGTGCTGCTTCCGGCCCCGGCATCCTGACGGGCTGCCGGTCATCGACCGGATCCACGATCTCGGCAACGCCTGGCTGACCTCCGGGCACTACCGGACCGGGATCCTGCTCGCCCCGGTGACGGCCCAGGCCCTGGTCCGCTGGATCAGCTCGGATCAGCCGCCCGCCGAGGCTCCGGCCTGGAGCAGCGAGCGGTTCGCGGGCCGGGGTCTCACCGGCCGCTGACCTCGCCGGTCCTGGTACCGCCAGCACCGTGTGCCGGTGAGCCTGCGCCGGTTCACCGTTCTTCGGTGACCGTGCGCCGGTCATCGGGCAGCCGCCGGGTGAGGCCGGAGCGGTCCAGGTACTCCAGCAGCGGAATGGCCACCCGCCGGGTGGTGTGCAGCACCTGGCGGGCCTCGGCCGCGGTGAACGGCCCGGGCAGCCCGGCCAGGATCCGGGCGGCCTCCCGGTCCGCGCCCGGCGCCAGGATGACCTGGTCGGTCACCCGCAGGAGCAGCCCCGCCCGGGCCGCCGCGGCCAGCGCCCGGCTGTCCAGCCCGAGCTCGCGCAGCCGGGCGGCCTCAGGCGCGGCGAACGGCTGCCCGGCCAGATTCTCGCGGAGCAGCCGCACCGCCGTGAGCACCCGGTCCGGCAGCGCCGGACCGTGCCCGGTGCCACCGTCTCCCTCTAGCACCAGGTACCCGGACCGCATCACCAGCGGCGGCGCGGCCAGCCGCTCGACCAGCTGCCGGGTGGGCAGGCCCAGCCCGGCCCGGGCTGCCTCCACCGGCAGCCCGGGCGCGAGCGGTTCCCGGGCCGCGTGCGCCGCGACGTTCTCCCGGAGTCGCCGGGCCAGCTCCGCCCAGTGGTCCGGGTCGGCCAGCCAGTCACCCCCGACCGGGGCGGGCAGCTCGGCCACCCCCATGGCCTCCAGGTCAGCCGCCCGCAGCAGCCCGTGCCGCCGCAGCAGGTCGGCTGCGGCGGGCACGGCCGGCCAGGCGGC
>JAOPYP010000543.1 GCA_025964635.1 Actinomycetes bacterium
CCTGGGCGGCCGGGCGGCCGGCGAGCCGGCGCGTGGCCGCGAGCGGGGCACCCTCGATGACCCGGCCGGCCCGGAGCAGCACCGCGGAGGCCGTGCCCTCGGGCAGGCAGACCAGGTTGACGCAGAAGTGCATGCCGTAGGTGAAGTACACGTAGGCGTGCCCGGGCGGCCCGAACATCACCCCGTTGCGCGCGGTGCGTCCCCGGTAGGAGTGCGAGGCCGGGTCCGCGCTCCCCTCGTACGCCTCGACCTCGGTGAGCTCCACGGCGACCAGCCCCGCGGGGGAATGGTGCTCGAGCACGCAGCCCAGTAGCCGGGGCGCGACCTGCAGCGAGGGGCCCGCGAAGAACTCGCGCGGCAGCAGCACCGCGTCCGTCTCCGGCCGGGCCCTCCCCGGCGGGCGCGGGCCGGTCAGCGGGCTGCCCACGCGGCGTGCTCGTCCACCACCGTGCGCAGCGCCGCCAGCTGCTCCGCCACCCGCTCCGGGGCGGTCCCGCCGGGGGCCCGGCGGGCGGCCAGCGCGCCCTGGACCGACAGCACCTCGCGGATGTCCGGGGTGAGGTACTCCGAGATCTTGGCCAGGTCCTCGTCGCTCACGTCGGGCAGGTCGCAGTCGTGCACCTGGCACCACACCACCAGGTGGCCCACCACCTCGTGCGCGTCACGGAACGGGACACCCCGCCGGACCAGCAGCTCAGCCAGGTCGGTGGCCAGCGCGAACCCGGTGCTGGCCCCGGCGGCCAGCCGCTGCGGCCGGATCTGCAGCGTGCTGACCAGGCCGGCCAGCGCGGGCAGCACGACCAGCAGCGTGTCCACCGCGTCGAAGACCGGTTCCTTGTCCTCCTGCAGGTCCCGGTTGTAACTGAGGGGCAGGCCCTTCAGCGTGGTGAGCAGGCCGGTGAGGCCGCCGATGAGCCGGCCCGCCTTGCCCCGGGCCAGCTCGGCGACGTCCGGGTTCTTCTTCTGCGGCATGATCGACGACCCGGTCGCGTAGGCGTCGTCGATCTCGACCCAGCCGAATTCGGACGTGGACCAGAGCACGATCTCCTCGCCGAGCCGGGACAGGTGCACCCCGAGCAGCGCCGCGTCGAAGCAGAACTCGGCCGCGAAGTCCCGGTCGCTCACCGCGTCCATGGAGTTCTCCGCGGCCCGGTCGAAGCCCAGCTCGGCCGCGACCGCCTCGGGGTCCAGCGGCAGCGACGAGCCGGCCAGCGCGCCGGCGCCCAGCGGGGACACCGCGGCCCGCTTGTCCCAGTCCCGCAGCCTGCTCACGTCCCGGGCGAAGGCCTGGCCGTGGGCGAGCAGCTGATGGGCGAACACCACGGGCTGGGCGTGCTGCAGGTGCGTCATCCCGGGGGCCGGGGTGTCCAGGTGCTCCGCGGCCTGGGCGAGCAGCGCCGTCTCCAGCTCGGCCAGCCGGGACACCACCCGCCGGACGTGATCCCGCAGGTACATCCGCAGGTCGGTGGCGACCTGGTCGTTGCGGCTCCGGCCGGCCCGCAGCTTGCCGCCGAGTGAGCCGACCCGCTCGAGCAGGCCCCGCTCCAGCGCGGTGTGGACGTCCTCGTCGGCGACCGTGGGCCGGAACCGGCCCTCGCGGCAGGCCTCGTCGAGGTCGTCCAGCGCGGCCAGCAGGCGGCTGGCCTCCCCGTCGTCCAGCAGCCCGGCCCGGTGCAGCACCCTGGTGTGGGCCCGGGAAGCGAGCAGGTCGTAGGGCGCCAGCCGCCAGTCGAACTGGACACTGACCGACAGCCGGGCCAGCGCCTCGGCGGGGCTGGACCCGAACCGGCCTCCCCACAGCCTGGTCGGCGTGCGTTCCCCGGGTGCCTGCTGCTCCGGCGTCTGGTCGTCGGCGACCACCACGGTCCTCTCCTGGGTGCGGGCCCCGCGGCCCGGTTTTCGTTATCTGCCATCTTGCTACCTCAGCCCGGGCGCGGCGGGAGGCCGGGCAGTGACCTCAGCCTCGGGCCGCGGTGTCCCGCAGGGCCGCGATCTTGCTGGGCAGGCCCCATAGTTCCACAAAGCCCTTGGCCATCGACTGGTCAAACGTGTCGCCAGTGTCGTAGGTGGCGAGCTTGTAGTCGTACAGCGAGACGGGGCTGCGCCGGCCGGTGACCACCGCGCGGCCGCCGTGCAGCTTCAGCCGGACGTCCCCGGTCACGTACCGGGACGCGTCGTCGATGAACACGTCGAGCGCGCGCTTGAGCGGGGAGAACCACAGTCCGTCGTAGACCAGCTCGGTCCAGCGCTGCTCGGCCTGGCGCTTGAACCGGGCCAGGTCCCGCTCGACGCAGACGTTCTCGAGTTCCTGGTGCGCGGTGATCAGCGCGATGGCCGCGGGCGCCTCGTAGATCTCGCGGCTCTTGATCCCGACCAGCCGGTCCTCCACCATGTCCAGCCGGCCGACCCCCTGGGCACCGGCCCTGGTGTTCAGCTCGGTGATCAGGTCCAGCGGGGCCAGCTCACGGCCGTCGATCGCGACCGGGATCCCCTCGGCGAAGGTCAGCACCAGCTCGTCTGGCCCGCGGGGCACGGCGGGGTCGGAGGTGTACTCGTAGACCTCCTCGATGGGGGCGTTCCAGATGTCCTCCAGGAATCCGGTCTCCACCGCGCGGCCCCACAGGTTCTGGTCGATGGAGTACGGGGAGCGCGAGGACACGTCGATCGGCAGCCCCTTCTCCTCGGCGAACCGGATCGCCTTGTCCCGGGTCATGCCCGAGTCCCGCACCGGGGCCATGACGCTCACCCCGGGGGCCACCGCGGCCAGCCCGACCTCGAACCGCACCTGGTCGTTGCCCTTGCCGGTGCAGCCGTGCGCGACCATGTCGGCGCCGTGCTCGCGGGCGACCCGGGCCAGGTGGTTCACGATCAGCGGCCGGGACAGCGCGGACACCAGCGGGTAGCGGTCCATGTAGAGGGCGTTGGCCTTGAGCGCGGGCACGCAGAAGCGCGCCGCGTACTCGGCCCGCACATCGGCCACCTCGGCGGCGGCCGCGCCGCAGGCCAGGGCCCGCTGGCGGATGGCCTCGAGGTCCTCGCCGCCCTGGCCGACGTCCACCGCCAGGGCGATGACCTCGGCCCCGGTCTGCTCGGCAATCCACCCGATGGCCACGGAAGTGTCCAGGCCGCCGGAGTACGCCAGTACCACGCGCTGTGTCATCGTCTGTCCGTCCCTTGCATCGATAGGGTCCGCCGACGCTGCCGGAGGGTCTGGGTGAGGCGCGAAGCCGGGCCGGGCCGGGCCGCGCCCCGGATCCGCATGGGCTAGTTCCTCCGCTCCGCGATGCGCAGCAGGCCGGCGGCCACGTCGGCGCCGCCGTCCGGCTCGCG
This sequence comes from Actinomycetes bacterium, assembly GCA_025964635.1. Taxonomy (GTDB): domain Bacteria; phylum Actinomycetota; class Actinomycetes; order Streptosporangiales; family Streptosporangiaceae; genus RYN-230. The sequence goes on from JAOPYP010000543.1 coordinate 3,331, forward strand.
GGTGATGACCAGCACCGTGTCGTCACCGGCCACGGTGCCGAGGATCGAGGACCAGGCGGCGTGGTCGACGGCCGAGGCGAGGAACTGGGCCGCGCCCGCCGGGGTGCGCAGCACGGCCAGGTTCGCGCTGGCCTCCGCGCTGAGCAGGAACTCGGCCGCGATACGGGCCAGCCGCCGGGACGGATCGCGGTCCGCGCCGCCTTCTCCGGCCCGGCTTCCGGCCGCGGCCACCCGGCCCGCCCCGCCGCGGCTGCCCAGCAGGGCGGACAGGCCCCCCGCCAGCCCGCCGGGCTGTGAGCCAGGGCCACCCGGCTCCCCCGGCAGCGCGTACACGAGCGCCCCGTCCGGGCCGCGCAGCCGCACCGCGCCGAGCTCGTCCAGGTCGCGGGACAGGGTGGCCTGGGCGACGCGCACCCCGCGCTCGGCGAGCAGTTCCGAGAGTTCCTCCTGGGACCGGACCGCGGTCCGGGTCAGGATGCCGGCGATCTGGGCCTGCCGCGCGGTCTTGGTGAGCGGGCTCACGGCGGTCATGAGGCCCGTTCCAGCAGCCAGGCCAGCAGAGCCTTCTGGGCGTGCAGCCGGTTTTCCGCCTCGTCCCAGACGACGCTGCGCGGCCCGTCCAGCACGGCCGCGGTGATCTCCTCACCGCGGTGCGCGGGCAGGCAGTGCAGCACGACGCAGCCGGGACGGGCCAGGCCCAGCTTCTCCTCGTCCAGCCGGTACGGCGCGAGCAGCCCGGACCGGCCGGCTTCCTGGCCTTCCTGGCCCATGGATGTCCACACGTCGGTGGCCAGCACGTCAGCGTCGGCGCACGCTGTCTTGGCCGCGCCGGTCACCTCGGCCGCGCCACCGGTCCGCGCCGCGATGGCCTGCGCGTCGGCGAGCACCGCGGGGTCGGGGCGGTACTCCTCCGGGGACGCGATCCGCACCCGCATCCCGGCGGTCGCCCCGCCCAGCAGGTAGGAGTGCGCCATGTTGCTGGCCCCGTCGCCGAGGAAGGCGAGGGTCAGCCCGGCCAGCCGGCCGTGGGCCTCCCGGACGGTCTGCAGGTCGGCGAGGATCTGGCACGGGTGGAAGGCATCGGTCAGCGCGTTGATCACCGGGACGGTGCTCGCCGACGCCATCTCGGCCATCCGGTCCTGGCCGAACGTGCGCCACACGATCGCGGCCACCTGACGGCTCAGGACCCGGGCCGTGTCAGCGATCGGCTCCCCGCGGCCAAGCTGCGACGACCCCGCGTCGACGATGAGCGGATGCCCGCCCAGCTCCGCGATTCCGGCCGAAAACGAAATTCTGGTCCGGGTGGATGGCTTGTCGAACAGGACGGCCACGGTGCGCGGCCCGGCAAGCGGCCGGGACCCGAACCGGTCCGCCTTCATCGCGTCGGCCCGGTCGAGCACCTCGGCTTGTTCCGCGGGGCTGAGGTCGTCATCGCGCAGGAAGTGACGGGGCATGTCAGGCCTCCTGCCCGGCCGGGACGGGCACCGCGCCGAGGATGGCCGGCCAGGCGGCGAGGAACGCGGCGGCCTGGTCCCCGCCCAGGATCAGCGGGGGCGCGAGCCGGATCGCGTCCGGCTGGACGGCGTTCACCAGGAAGCCGGCCTGCCGCGCGGCCACCTCCACCTGGGGGGCGAGGGGCTGGGTCAGTACCGCGGCGAGCCAGAGGCCGCGGCCGCGCACCCCGGCCAGGAGCGGGTTCCTGGCTTGGCCGAGCCCGTCCGCGAGCTGGCGGCCGATCTGTGCGGCGTGCTCCAGCAGGCCGCCGGCCTCGATCGTGTCCAGCACGGCGAGGGCGGCGGCGCAGGCCACCGGGTTCCCGCCGAACGTGCTGCCGTGGTCGCCTTTGCGCAGCGCGGTGCCCGCGTCGCCCAGCCCGATGCACGCGCCGATGGGCAGCCCGCCGCCCAGGCCCTTGGCCAGGGTGAGCACGTCCGGGGTCACCCCGTCCGCCTGGTGCGCGAACCACGCGCCGGTGCGGCCGATGCCGCTCTGGATCTCGTCCGCCACCAGCAGGGCGCCCGAGGCGTCACAGGCGTCCCGCGCGGCCTGCAGGTAGCCGGGCGGCGGCGGGACCACGCCGCCCTCGCCAAGGGCCGGCTCCAGGAACACGGCCGCGGTGTCATCCCGGGTCGCGGCCTGCAGCGCGTCCACGTCGCCGTACGGCACGAACCGGACGGTCAGGCCGAACGGCCCGAACGGCTCGCGGATGGAACTCTTGCCGGTCAGCGCCAGGGCGCCCATGGTCCGGCCGTGGAAACCGCCCTCGGCGGCCACGAAGACGGGGCGGTCCGGGCCCTGGTAGCGGCGGACCAGCTTGATGGCGGCCTCATTGGCCTCGGTGCCTGAGTTGGCGAAGAACACCCGGCCGCGGCCGGTGGCGCCGAGCAGGCTGAGCAGCCGCTCGGCCAGCGTGACCTCTCCCTCGTGCACGAACAGGTTGGAGGTGTGCGCGAGGGTGCGGACCTGCCTGCTCACCGCCTCGGTGATCGCGGGGTGGGCGTGCCCGAGCGAGCTGACCGCGATCCCCGCGAACATGTCGGTGTACTCGCGGCCGTCGGCGTCCCAGACCCGGCATCCCTCGCCCCGGGCCAGCGCCAGCGGCGGGGTCCCGTAGTTCGGCATGAGCGCCGCCTCGTACCGCGCCTGGAGGCGCTCTGTCGCGTTCATGCCTGCCCTCCTGGTGTGCCTGCTGGATCTGCGCCGCCTGGATCTGTGCTGCCTGGATCGGGGATGACCATGGTGCCGATGCCGGAGTCGGTGAAGATCTCCAGCAGCACCGAGTGCGGCAGGCGCCCGTCGAGCACGTGCGCCTGCGGCACCCCGCCGCGCACCGCCCGCAGGCAAGCTTCCATCTTCGGGATCATGCCCGCGGCCAGCCCGGGCAGCAGTGCATCCAGTTCGGTCGCGTTGAGCAGGCTGATCACGTCGGCGGCAGAGTTCTGCCCGGCGCCCTGCCAGTTGGCGTACAGGCCCTCGACGTCGGTGAGCACGACCAGCCTGGCCGCGTCCAGCGCGACGGCCAGCGCGGCCGCCGCGGTGTCCGCGTTCACGTTGTAGACCTCGCCGTCCTCGCCGCGGGCCACGCTCGAGATCACCGGGACCCGGCCGTCACGCAGCAGGGCGAGCACCGCCCCCGGGTCTACCGTGTCGATCTCGCCGACCTGGCCGAGGTCCACCGGCTCGCCGTCCACCACGGCGCCGCGGCGGCTCGCGGTGAACAGGTTGGCGTCCTCCCCGGACATGCCGATCGCGAACGGCCCGTTCCGGTTGATCAGCCCGACCAGGTCCCGGTTCACCTGGCCGGTGAGCACCATGCGGACCACGTCCATAGCCTCCGGCGAGGTGACCCGCAGCCCGGCCTTGAACGTGCTCGGCACGCCGAGCCGGTCGAGGTGGGCGGAGATCTGCGGGCCGCCGCCGTGCACCACGACCGGGCGGATGCCGGCGTGCCGCAGGAACACGATGTCCTGCGCGAACGCCGCGCGCAGGTCGTCGTCGGTCATGGCGTGGCCGCCGTACTTGATCACGACGGTCTGGCCGTGGAACCGGCTCAGCCAGGGCAGCGCCTCGATGAGGATCTGGGCCTTGCCCAGCGCCATCGCGGCCACGTCCTCGTGCTGGCCCCCGGTGTCCTGGCCTGGGCCTCCGGAACTCACCGTGGCGGTCATGACGAGTAGGCCGAGTTCTCGTGCACGTACGCCGCGGTCAGGTCGGTCGTGCTGATCGTGGCGGCGTGCGGCCCGGCCGACAGGTCCACCGTGATCGTCACGTTCCTGGGGTGCAGGTCCACCTTGGACCGGTCGTCGCCGGCGCAGCCGTTGCGGCAGACCCAGACGCCGTTGATCGCCACGCTCAGCCGCTCCGGCTCGAAAGCCGCGTCCGTGGTGCCCACCGCGGAGAGCACCCGCCCCCAGTTCGGGTCCTCCCCGGCGATGGCGCACTTGAGCAGGTTCGACCGGGCCACGGCCCGGCCTGCGGTCACCGCGTCCTGCTCGCTGGCCGCGCCGACCACTTCCACGGCGATCAGCTTGCTGGCTCCCTCGGCGTCCGCCTGCAGCTGGCGGGCCAGGTCGGCGCACACCTCGGTCAGCACCGCGGCGAAGCCGGCCCCGCCGGGAGAGGTTTCCGCGGCCCCGCTGGCCAGCAGCAGCACGCTGTCGTTGGTGGACATGCAGCCGTCGGTGTCGAGCCGGTCGAACGTGACCCTGGTCGCCTCGCGCAGCGCCCGGTCCAGCTCGGCCGGCCCCAGGTCGGCGTCGGTGGTGAGCACGCAGAGCATGGTGGCCAGGCCCGGGGCCAGCATGCCCGCCCCCTTGGCCATCCCGCCGACCGTGTAGCCGTCCGCCCGGTGGAACGCGATCTTGCTGACCGTGTCGGTGGTCCTGATCGCGTCGGCGGCCGTGGTGCCGCCGCTGCGGGAGGCCTCGGCGAGGGCGGCGTCGAGCCCGCCCAGCACCAGGTTCATCGGCAGCCGTTCCCCGATCAGGCCGGTGGAGCACACCGCGATCTCACCGGCGGACTCCCCCCCGGTCCCGTCCCCGGCGGCGAGGGCCACGGCGAGCCGCTCGGCGGTGGCGTGCGTGTCCTGGAAGCCGAGCGGCCCGGTGCAGGCGTTGGCGCCGCCGGAGTTGAGCGCGACGGCCCGGACCCGGCCGCCCCGGACGACCTGCTGCGTCCAGAGCACCGGCGCGGCCTTGACCCGGTTGCTGGTGAACACCGCCGCGGCGGCCCGCGAAGGGCCGTCGTTGATCACGACCGCGACGTCGCGCTCGCCGGACTTTTTGAGTCCGGCCGCCACGCCGGCGGCGCGGAAACCCAGCGGCGCGGTGACGCTCATGGCCTGGGTCCCGGGGTGGGCTGCGCGGCCGGGGCGGGGTTCATGGTGCGACTCCGTTAGTGGTGAGGCCAGCCGCTTCTGGCAGGCCGAGCATGAGGTTGGCGATCTGGACCGCCTGCCCGGCCGCGCCCTTGACCAGGTTGTCGAGGGCCGACACGACCACGGCCCGCCCGGCATGGGCATCGGCGGCCGCCTGCAGGTGCACCGCGTTGGACCCGGCGGTGGACGCGGTGCCGGGCCAGCGGCCCTCGGGCAGCACGTGGATGAACCGCTCCCCCGCGTACGCGCTGGCCAGTGCCTGACGCGGAGCCGCCGGGCCGGCGGCGGGGGCCAGCCGGGCGGTGCACGTGGCCAGGATCCCGCGCGGCATGGGAGCCAGCAGCGGGGTGAACGAGACCGTGGCCGGCACCCCGGCGGCCTCCGCGAACGCCTGCTCGATTTCCGGGGTGTGCCGGTGCACGCCGCCCACCTGGTACGCCGACAGGGAGCCCATCACCTCGGTGGCCAGCAGGGAGTGGGTCGGGGTCCGGCCGGCCCCCGAGGTGCCGGAGGCCGCCACGACCACGATGTCGGCCGGCTCGGCCACCCCGCTGACCAGCAGGGGGGTGAGAGCCAGGATGATCGCGGTGGCGTAGCAGCCCGGGGCCGCGACCCGCCGGGCCGCGGCGATCCGGTCGCGGGCGCCCGGGAGCTCGGGCAGGCCGTACACCCAGCGGCCGGCGTGCGCGGTCTGGTAGAAGGTGGCCCAGTTCCCGGGATCGGCGAGGCGGAAGCTGGCGCTCAGGTCGATGACCGCGACCTCGGCGGGCAGCCGGGCCGCCATGGCTGCGGACTCCGCGTGGTGCAGGGCGAGGAAGACGAGGTCGGCCGAGGCGAGCCGGTCCGGCTCGGTTTCCTCGAAGGTCCGGTCAGCGAACTCCGGCAGGTGAGGGTGCACTGCGGTGACCGGCGCCCCGGCGTTGGTGCCCGCGGTCACCGGCCCTAGTTCGAGATCCGGGTGCCCGGCGATCAGGCGGAGCAGCTCACCGCCGGCGTAGCCGCTGGCCCCAGCGACCGCCACGCGGACACCCATGTGTTCTCCCGGGGCTCTGGCCAGGCATGCGGTCCACGGCCGCTTCTCGCGGCACACGACATCGCGACTGGGCATCGCGAGGTGGGATGGCGCACCCGGCGGGGCGTCCAGAGGCGCGGGGATTCCCGGCCCTCTCGCAAAATTATGCATGATCATGACTAGTTATGCAAGCGAGGGCGGGCGGGGACCGGGGTTCGGACGGGGCTGGGCCGGGATTACGGACGGGGCCGGGCCGGGGGTTCGGACGGGGGTCGGGACGGGGTCGGGCGCAGGCGGCCCAGCCGGCGATGAGCGGCCTGGCGACATGGGGAGCCGGCCTCGTATGCCGTCGCCGGTGACGGCATGATGAGGGGCGCGAAAGGAGACCCCCATGCGCCGTCCCGCCCTGCGGTCCGCTGGCCCGGCTTACCCTGGCTGGCTGGCCCTGGCCGTGCTCACCGGGTTCGCGCTGACGGGATGCGGCGCCGGCGGTTCGGCGAAGCCCGCCGCCGCGACCTCCACCGCGCAATCGGCCGTGCCCGCCGCGACCGGGCACAAGTGCGGCACCGGGAAGACGGCGGCGGACGTCCCCATCCTGGTGGAGATCGGGCAGGGCCCGGTCGGGTGCCCCACGGCCATGAAGATCGAACGGGCCTATGCGGCCGCACTCGCCTCGGGCCACGCCCCCGGGAACGGCGGGGGCGGGCCGGTCTCCATCAAGGGCTGGGTGTGCAAGGGTTTCGACACGCCTGCGATCCTTCGCACCGGTGACGCGTCCCAATGCTCGAAGGGTCCTTCGGAAATTCTCGCCGTGCTGGCCATGCCCTCGTCAACGCCGTCACCCTGAGGGCGGATGACCCGGCACCCTGCGGCCGGGGAACGGCCTGGCCGATGCGGGTCAGGCGGCCGGGCCGGGGTTGGCTGGCTGACCGGCAGGCGCTTCGCCCTTGCTGTCCAGGGCGCCGGTGCTCTCGGTGTCGGTAACCATCCACACGTGGTTGCGGCCGACGCCCTTCGCTTTGTACAGCGCCCGGTCCGCCCCCGCGAGCAGGTCCGTGAGTCGGTTGCCCCTCGTGCTTTCCCAGGTCTCCCCGAGAGCCGCCACTCCCATGGACACCGTGATCCGGATCGGTTCGGCGACCGGATCATCACTGATGCTTATCGGCATCTCCGCGATGTGATGGCGCACGCGCTCGGAGATCCGAAGCGCGTCGGCCGCACTGGTGTGCGGCAGCAGCACCGCGAACTCCTCGCCGCCGAACCGGCCCACCAGATCGTATTCACGGAGGAAGATCCGGAACACGTGCGCTATGGTCCGGAGCGCTTCATCCCCGGCGAGGTGACCATGCTGGTCATTCACCATCTTGAAATGGTCGACATCGACCAGGACGAGGGCCAGGGGCGTGCGCGTGCGGACCGCCCGGGCGACCTCAGAAGCGGCTTCCCGTTCCCAGGTCCCCGCGTTGAGCAGTCCTGTCTTGGAGTCAATGCGCGAGGCATTCAGCAGCGCGGCATGCCGCAGTGACCGCTGCAGCAGGGTGACCAAGGGCAAGGCGAAGACGATCGTGATCAGGCTGACGGCTACCCCGAGCGTGACCAGGACGGCGACCGACAACTCGGCGGCGTCGTTGAGTACGCGCTCCCGATCGAAGATCATGTCGCGCACCCGCAGGCACGGATCGGAGGCCTTGATAGCTGGCAGCACCAGGGCCAGGTTGGCCGCCCACTGGATCACGGCCGCCGCGGCCACTGCCAGCAGCCACCCGGTCACCTGGGCCGAGAGGTAACGTCCCGGGGTTATCAGCACAGCGGGTCCGGTGACGTGGCCTGCGATGACATGGAAACCGGCCGAGGCAAGCCCGTAGGACAGCCCGAGGGCGGCCGCGCTGAACACCCGCCGGTGAGCGGGAATCCGCCGGATCCGGTATTGGATCAAGCTAAACCGAACCAGCGGCGCGAGCAGGGCGAAGACTGGCGGCAGGAGAATCGCGATGGGGAGTTCCCAGACCGCGTAGACGTCCTTGATGACCCCGGCGTTCTCTCCGGCCCGCTTGGTGAGTTCGACCGTGGTCACGATGCAGAGCAAGAGCGCCGTGAACAGGAGCAAGTCACGCGCACTGACCTGCGACATGCGGGCGGTCAGGACGACGGCGATCGCATATACCGCAGTAATCGTGACGATGAAGGCCGAGAGCGCGGGGGAAAGATCCCATATCGGCCATGCCCGGAAGGCCTGCGCGCCGACGTGCACACGTTTGCACACGGCGAGTCGCATCAAGGGCTCCTTCGCATGCACGCCGCGATGGACAGGGGGGACGGCCACAACGTTGCCTCGTATTGTCACAGGCCCGGTGCGCCCACTGTCAACCCCCCATTACGCACCGATACCACCTTCCGGTAGTTAACGGACTTTTGTGACGCAGCGTCACAGGCCGACTCCCCGGTTCCGGCGCAGGGATGCTTGCCGAATCAGCCCGCCCCAGCGTTCCCCTGGCGTGCGATCGCAACGTGCGCTATGTACCTTTTGGTCACCTCGACCTGAGGGTTTTCGCCCCTTGGGAGTCTCCCAGGGGTAAAGCGTTCGGAAGGAGAACCCGCGATGACCGCCACCACCAGCTGGGGCTAACCCACCCAACCCCCGCAGCCCGACCCACCACACCCGAAGGAGGACCCGCGATGACCGCCACCACCAGCTGGGGCTAACCCACCCGACCCCCGCAGCCAGACCCACCACACCCGAAGGA
>JAOPYP010000567.1 GCA_025964635.1 Actinomycetes bacterium
CTGGGCCCGGGCCCGGAGCCGGGGCCGCCGGCGGGCCGGACCCGGAACCGGCCGCACCCAGGACCGGCTCAGCGCCCCCTGCCAGCGGCCCGGCGGCGCCCGGCGCCACGTAGGTTCCCGAGCCGTGCCGTCCCTCCAGCCACCCTTCGGCGAAGAGCTGGGTGTAGGCCGCGGTCACCACGGTCCGGCTGACCCCGACAGCGGCGGCCAGCGCCCGGCTGGACGGCAGCCGCTCGCCGGCGGCCAGCCGGCCGTCCGCCAGGGCCTCACGGAGCTGGGCAGCGATCTGCCCGGTGAGCGGCAGCGGCGCGTGCCGGTCCGCCCCCACCGCCAGCTCCACGGCCAGGCGTGGAGAGACCTGCCGCGGGGCTGGCCGCGTCCGGCCGGGAAAAGTGGTCATCAGATCTTCCGGTTAAGTGGCTACAGTCAACAGTCCACTTCGTCGGTAGCGTAGTCCAGCATGAGCACTGAGACTCCGCCATCCACCACGGGGCCATCCACCACGGGGCCATCCACCACGGGGCCATCCACCACGGGCCTGTCCACCGCGGGCCTGTCCACGACCCCGCGGACCGCCCTGCACCGGCACAAGGAGCGCGGCAAGACCGACCGCGACGACCTGTATGCGGTGCTGGACGCGGGCCTGGTCTGCCATCTGGGCGTGAGCATCGACGGCGTCCCGGTCGTGCTGCCGACCGCGTACGGCCGCGAGGGCGACCGGCTGTACCTGCACGGCTCGTCGGGCAACCGGAGCCTGCTGGCCGCCGACGGCCAGGAGGTCTGCGTCACAGTCACCCACCTCGACGGGATCGTCTGCGCCCGGGCGGTGTTCAGCCACTCGATGAACTACCGCTGCGCGGTGGCCTTCGGGACGGCCCGGCTCCTCCTGGACGACGACGAGCGGATGAGCGGGCTGCGGGTCATCACCGAGCAGCTGGTGCCGGGCCGGTGGGCGGCCGCACGGCCGCCGTCCCGCAAGGAACTGGCCGCCACCGCGGTCATCGAGGTCCCGCTCACCGAGGCGTCGGTCAAGGTACGCACCGGACCGCCCGGCGACGACCCGTCGGACTATGGGCTGGACGTCTGGGCCGGGGTCCTGCCTGCGGCCCTCACGTTCGGTGAGCAGCAGCCCGACCCCACGCTGGCCGCCGGCATCGGCATCCCCGAGCACATCCGGGCGCTGGCGGGTAAACCCCACGGCGCTGACCTGGTGGGGGACCTGGGCGAGGAACATCGCGGAGGCTCTAGTCTTGGGGGATGACTGACCGGCTCGTCTGGATCGACTGCGAGATGACCGGGCTTGACCTCGCCCGCGACGCCCTGATCGAAATCGCCTGCCTGGTTACGGACGGTAACCTTACTGTACTCGATGAGGGGGTGGATCTAGTCATCAAACCCCCCGCCGAGGCGGTGGACGGGATGCTGCCCATCGTCCGCGACATGCACACCACCTCTGGCCTCATCACCGAGCTGGCGGCGGGCGTCACCCTGGCCGAGGCCCAGGAGCAGGTGCTGCGCTATGTGCGCAGCCACATCCCGGACGCGCGGAAGGTGCCGCTGTGCGGCAACTCCATCGCCACCGACCGGGCCTTCCTGGCCCGCGATATGCCCGAGCTGGACGCCTTCCTGCACTACCGGATGGTGGACGTGTCCAGCATCAAAGAGCTCGCCCGGCGCTGGTACCCGCGGGCGTACTTCGCCAGCCCGCCCAAGCACGGCGGGCACCGGGCGCTGGCCGACATCCGGGAAAGCATTCAGGAGCTGCGCTACTACCGCGAGGTGATCTTCGTGCCGCAGCCGGGCCCGGACTCGGCCACGGCGCGGGAAATCGCCCGCCACCACGGCGTGGCCCCGGCGGGCCGGGCCGCACCGGACGGGGACGGCGCGGGCGGCCCGGCCGCCGGCTAGCCCGGAATCGGGTTCAGAGTTCTTCCCTAACGCCGCTATGCTTCATGCAGCCGTCGGCGATGGTGGGCGTAGCTCAGTTGGTTAGAGCGCCAGGTTGTGGTCCTGGATGTCGCGGGTTCGAATCCCGTCGCTCACCCCATGGAAGTACCAGGGCAGAAGGTCCGGCCGCCAGAGCGGCCGGACCCTCTGACTTCCCGGCGACCACGAGCTGGCGCGAAGGCGCCGATGGCCGTCACCGCGCGATACGGAACGGGCGTGACGAGCAAAATTCCCAGGTTTCTGGCGTTCCCCCGTCCCCGGTGGACTTCGACCCGAGATCCAGCAAGAGTTCCGGGTAGCGCGGGAGACTGCGCGCGAAGCGGTGAAGGAGGTCTCGCATGCCGTCGCTGAGCGGCCTGGCTCGCCAGTGGCGGGACGACCTGGCCGGATGGGCCATCCCCGAGGACATCGCCTCCGCCGTAACCGAGTCGCCCTGGGTGCTGTCCCGGGACGTGTTCGCCCGCCGCGCGGACCGGCTGAGCCGGGAGCCGGCCGGGGCCTCCTACGACCGCGAACGGGCCGTGCTCGACCCGCCGGGGAGCGTGCTCGATGTGGGCGCCGGGGTCGGCGCGGCCTGCCTGCCGCTGGCCAGCCGGACCACCGCGCTGACCGCGGTGGACGCCGACGAGGGGATGCTCGCCCGGCTGGACGCCCGGGCCCGCGAGGCCAGCCTGGAACCGCGGCTGCTGCCGGGCCGCTGGCCGGACGTAGCGGATCAGGCCGGCCCCGCCGACCTGGTCACTTGCCACCACGTGCTGTTCAACGTGCCGGACCTGGTCCCGTTTATCGAGGCGCTCACCGGGCACTCCCGCCGGCAGGTGGTCGTGGAACTCACCGCCGTGCATCCGCTGATTTCCCTCAACCCGTTGTGGCTGCTCTTCCACGGTGTCAAACGGCCGGAAGGGCCGGCCGCCACCGACGTCCTCGCCATCCTGGACGCGATGGGTCTGCCGGCAGGGCACACTAAATGGAATCGTCCGGCTCAGGCCGATTATGCGACAGGGAGTGAGCTGGTGGAGACCACCAGGCGCCGGCTATGCCTGCCACCCGAGCGCGCCAGCGACGTGGAAGCGGCGCTCCGCGAGGCGGGGCACCTCAGCCTGCCCCCCGACCTCGGCACCTCCGGACGGTCAGTGGTGACAATCTGGTGGGAGGGTTCCGCGTGAGCGACAGGTCAGACGACTGGTTCCGCGATCCCGCGCCGCGGTCATCCGGGCGCGGCGGTTCCGGGTACCCGGGCGCCAGTGAGCCAGCCGGGAGCGTGTTCGGTGGCGGGAACCGGGGCTCCGCATGGGAATCCGGCGGGCAGCAGGCCAGCGGGGCCGGCTACGGCAAGGCCGGCGCCTGGCCTGAGCAGCCCCCAGCGCAGGGCGGGCGCGGCGGCGGGCCCGCTCCGCAGTACCAGGGCGGCCGCCCAGCGGGATCAGGCGGCGGCTACTCCGGCCGGGGCTCGCCCGGCCGGGGGCGGCGGTGGCTGCGCCCGCGCCGGATCCTGGCCATCATCGCCCTGGTCGTCGTGGTCGTCCTGGTGCTCACCGGGGTCATGTACTTCTACCTCAACTCCAAGCTGACCCGGGCCAACGTGCTGGTCGACTACGCCGCCCGCCCGGCCGCCTCGGACGGGCAGAACTGGCTCATCACCGGCTCGGACAGCCGCCAGGGACTGACCCGCAAGCAGGAGCGCCAGCTGGCCACCGGGCGGGGTATCGGCGGGCACCGCTCGGACACGGTCCTGCTGCTGCACATCCCGTCCAGCGGCCCGTCCGTGCTGGTCAGCCTGCCCCGCGACTCCTACGTGCCGATCCCCGGGTTCGGCATGAACAAGCTGAACGCCGCCTACTCCTTCGGCGGCCCCAAGCTGCTGGCCAAGACCGTGCAGAACGTGACCGGGCTGCAGATCAACCACTACATGGGGATCGGCTTCGGCGGCCTGGTCAACGTGGTGAACGCGGTCGGCGGGGTGCGCATGTGCATCCCCCAGAACCTCAACGACCCGGCGGCCGGCCTGCACCTGAAGAAGGGGTGCCAGAACCTGAACGGCGCGCAGGCCCTGGGCTTCGTCCGGACCCGGCACTTGTTCGCCACCCAGGACCTGCAGCGGGAGCAGGACCAGCGGGCGTTCATCAAGGCGCTGCTGAGCAAGCTGACCAGCCCCGGGACGCTGGTCAACCCGTTCGCGACCGTGCCCGCCGCCTTCGGCGCGACGGGTGCGCTCACCGTGGACACGGGCACTCAGCTGTACCAGCTCGTCCAGGTCGCGTTCGCACTGCGCCACCCGGAGACCACCACGGTGCCCATCGGCGCCTCGGAGACGCTCGCCGTGGGCGACGTGCTGGTCTGGGATCACACCCAGGCGCTGCGCATGTTCAACGCGATGAAGAACGGCCAGCCGGTGCCCAAGAGGCTGATCACCGGCTCGAAGGTCGGCTGACCGGTCCGCACGGCCCGGACCGGCGCTAACCTGCCGGTCCGGCCAGCGCACAGCCGTGCGGAGCAATCGTGTGCAAGTTGTGCCATGGCGGACTCTTGCGCTGCA
>JAOPYP010000605.1 GCA_025964635.1 Actinomycetes bacterium
AGATGCCGGCGTTGGCGGACACGATGTCCAGGTGCCCGAGCTGCGCGACGCCGTCGTCCAGCGCGGCCTTGACCGCGGCGTAGTCGCGGACATCGGCCTGGGTGGCGACGATCCGCCGGTCCAGCGCCTCGACTTCCTTGACCGTCTCGGCCAGGTCGTCCGGGGTCGACATGGCTTAGGGAACGCTGCCGATCTGCCCGGCCAGGTCCACGGCGATGATGTCCGCGCCTTCCTGGGCCAGCCGGATGGCGTGGCTGCGGCCCTGGCCGCGGGCCGCCCCGGTGATGAAGGCGACCTTTCCTGCTACTCGTCCAGTCATGCTGAGCTCCTTTGCTCGTTACTTGATGACGGCCCCGGCGTCCACGGGCAGCGCGACGCCGGTGATGTAGCGCGCTTCGTCAGAGGCCAGGAACAGCACCGCGTTGCTGATGTCGACCGCGTCCACCCAGGGGATGGGCAGCACGTTCATGGCCTGCGACGCGGGCTCGAAGTCGGCCCGGCTCGGGTGGACCAGGTCGGGCCGGAACAGCCGGTACGTCGCCTCGTTCTGGATCATCGGGGTGTCCACCTGGGTGGGGTGGATGCTGTTGACCCGGATCGAATGCGGTGCCAGCTCCAGTGCGAGCGTCCGCATCAGCCCGACCACGCCGTGCTTGGCCGACACGTAGTGCGCGACGTTGGCGTACGCCTGCAGGCCCGCCGCGGAGCTGGTCAGCACGATCGAGCCGCCGTGGCCGCCTTCGATCAGGTGCGGCACGGCGGCCTTGGCCGTGTGCCAGACCCCGGTCAGGTTGACGTCGATCATGTCCTGCCAGGTCTGCTCGGCGAGGTCCTGGGCCGCGTACGGCGACGAGCCGATCCCGGCGTTGGCGCTGACGATGTCCAGGCGCCCGAGCTGGGCGACGCCGTCGTCCAGCGCCTCCTTCAGCGCGCCGAAGTCCCGGACGTCGGCCTTGGTGGCGACGATCCGGCGGTCCAGCGCCTCGACCTCCTTGACCGTCTCGGCCAGATCCTGCTCGGTGGCGCCGGCGTACGGCATCCCCGGCATGTCCTCGCACACGTCCACCGCGATGATGTCCGCGCCTTCCTGGGCGAGCCGGATGGCGTGGCTGCGACCCTGGCCACGGGCCGCGCCGGTGATGAAGGCGACTTTGCCTTCTACCCGTCCAGCCATGTCGTGCGCCTCACTTCTTGTTCGTGAAGCCGGCGTCGACGGGCACCGTGATGCCGGTGACGTAGCGGCCGTCGTCGGAGACCAGCCAGAGGATGGCGTTGGAGATGTCCACCGGCTCGACCATGTCCACCGGCAGCGCGTTGGCCATCGCCTGGCCCATGGCGGGGTCGGACTCCAGGAACTGCTGCATCACCTCGTTGACCACCATCGGCGTGCGGACGCCGGTCGGGTGCACCGAGTTCACCCGGATGCTGTGCGGGGCCAGGGTGTTGGCATAGGAGCGCATCAGGCCGACGACGCCGTGCTTGGACGCGGTGTAGCCCAGGCCGCCGCGGCTCGCCCCGCCGATGCCGTTGATGCCCGCGGTTGAGCTGGTGAGCACGATCGCCCCGCCCTGGCCGCGCTCAATCATGGAGGGGATCGCCGTCTCGACCGTGTTGAACACGCCGGTCAGGTTGACGTCGATGACGTCCTGCCACGCCTGGTGAGGCTCCTCACCCAGCGCCATGGGGGCGATCCCGGCGTTGGCCAGCACGATGTCCACCGGCCCGAGTTCCGCGACACCCGCGTCGAACGCCGCCTTCAGCCCGGCCTCGTCCCGCACGTCGGCCTCGCGGGCCACAATCCGCCGGTCAAGCGCCTCGACCTCCTTGACCGTCTCAGCCAGGTCGTCCGGGGTGGCCATCGGGTAGGCCACCGAGTCGATCTGCGCGCAGAGGTCCACCGCGATGATGTTGGCGCCTTCCTGAGCGAGCCGGATGGCGTGGCTGCGGCCCTGGCCACGGGCTGCGCCGGTAATGAAGGCCACCTTGCCTTCGAGCTTTCCTGCCACTTCTGTCACTGCCTTTCGTTTGTGTTGCTCGTGCTGCCGGCGATCGCCGGCGGGTCTCCTCTAACCCCCTGGCCCGCGTTAGGCACGGGCGCCAAGCTGGTTTTCGTTGCGGCTCGTGAGCCTTCGCGTGCGGCCGGCGGGAGACGCCGGCTAACGCGCGGCGGGCTGTCTCTGGGGCGCCGGGGCGGCCGGGGGTGGCTGCTCGCGCTCCAGGGCGCCGATGTCGGGGGCGCCGATCTCCAGAGCGCGGCGGCGGCCCTCCAGTACGGCCTCCGCCGCGGTGCGCGGAGCGACGCAGTCGCCCGCGCGCGGCAGGCCAGGCGGGCCCAGGTCAGACCGGGCCGCGTCGTACAGCGCGGTCTCCGCCAGCCGGTGGCCGCAGTCGACGACGGCGGTGCAGCCGATCTCCCGCTGCTCCCCGGTCCAGGCGTCTTCCAGCAGCGCCCGGCCCTGGCCGGCCGGGCGGAGCTTCGACCGCAGCGCCCGCGTCACGCCGGCCCGCTGCAGCCGCGCGTTGGCGTCGGCCAGGTCGCCGGTCAGCGACAGCTGCGTCCCGGCCACCGGGTCCGGGGTCACCAGCGTCACGGTGCGGCCGCCCGCGGCCAGCCACTCGGCCATGGCCACCCCGGCCGGGCCGCCGACCGGGTCGTCCACCACGACCGGGCCGTCCGGCAGCGAGTCCACGCCACCGGGCAGGGCGGCCAGCGGGTCCAGCGTCCCGGGGCGGCCCGCGGGCCGGGACCCGGTCG
>JAOPYP010000609.1 GCA_025964635.1 Actinomycetes bacterium
GGACCGGGTCACGCCGCGTCCGCGCCCGGGGCGCACGCCAGCGGCCCGGCGCACCCCGGGAGTTCCCCGGCGGCGGATGTGCGGGCCGCCGCGAAGAGCCCGGTCTCGCTCACGCCGTCCGCGGCCCCTTCCGCGACCGTCCCGGCTACGGCCCGTCTCTCCCCGGCCCCTGTCTCCCCGGCCGCCGCCTCCCCCGCCGGCGCGCCCGCCCGCGCCGCCGCGGCGGCCGGGGCCCACCGGGTCACGTTCGTGAACCGGGTCACCCAGACCATCTGGGTGGCCGCCGAGCAGAACCCGGCGCATCCGCTGGCCCGGACGGGCTGGACGCTGAAGCCCGGGCACAGCCTGACGATCACCGTGCCCAAGCACTGGAACGGGCGGTTCTGGGGCCGGACCGGCTGTGTCTTCCGCGACGGCCGCGGCCATTGCCGGTCCGGGGACTGTGGCGGCCGGTACCAGTGCACCGGCAACGGGAGCATCCCGGCCACGCTGGCTGAGTACGACATGAACGCCTGGGACAGGCTGGACTTCTACGACGTCAGCATGGTGGACGGCTCGAACCTGCCGATGTTCATCAACGTCACCCACGGCACCGCGGCTAACCGGGTCAACCGGAAGGGTTGCGTGGCCGCCGGCTGCACCACGCCGGTGAACTGCCCCAGCGTGCTGCGGGTGAAGGCGGCCGGGTCGGTGGTCGGCTGCGAGTCCGCGTGCGCCCGGCTCGGCACCGACCAGTACTGCTGCCGCGGCGCGTGGGCCTCGCGGTCGGCATGCAACCCGGCCCAGTGGCCGGTGGACTACGCCGCCGTGTTCAAGAAGGCCGAGCCGTACGCCTACTCGTACGCGGACGACGACGCCACCAGCACGTTCGTCTGCAAGGGCCGGTGTGACTACCGGATCACCTTCGGCCTTACCCCGTCCGGATGACGGGGCGCGGCTGATGACGGGGCGCGGCGGGCCCGCTCTCCCGGGGAGGCTGGCTTCCCCCGGCTCGCTTCCCCGGCTGGCTTCCCCAGGCTTCCCCCGGCTGGGTACGGCCGGCTGGGTACGGCCGGCCGTACCCAGCCGGCTTAGCTTTCCTTGATGGCGTGGCGCAGCGACCAGCCGAGCGCGACGATCACGCCGACCGGCAGCAGCCACCAGGCGTTCACGCCGGCCGCGTGGACCAGCAGCGCGGTCAGGGCCAGCGCGAGGACCACGACCGCGGCGCCGCGCCAGTCGTCGCCGATGACGAAGTCGTACCAGAACGCGCCGAACGAGCGGAGCCAGCGGCTCATCGGGGCATCTCCTCGGAGGTGAGCGAGCCCGCGGCGGGCTCGGCGGTGGGACTGGTGGTGGGGCCGGTGGTGGTGGGGCCGGTGGTGGTGGGCAGGGTGGCGCCGGCCGGGGCCGGCTCAGCGCTGCTCGCCGCGGCCGCCTGCGGCGGGACGTCCGCCTGGATGGTGGCGCGGGTCCGGCGCAGCAGGGCGGTGTAGGCGAGGCAGACGATCGCGATGGCCGGGATGATGACCAGCAGGGCGGCGTCAGTGCCGGGCCAGTGCACCCCGGCGCCCTCCGCGCCCCAGAAGGTGCCGAACGAGGTCAGCATGACGCCGACCGCGAACTTCATCGCGTTCTCCGGGACCCGGGCCAGCGGGGCCCGGGCGGCGATCCCCACGCCCGCGATCACCAGCACGGCCGCGGCCGCGGCCAGCGCGGCCAGGCCAAGGTTGCCCTGGTTGTCGCCGAACGTGATCGCGATGAACACGACCTCGAGGCCCTCGAGCAGCACCCCCTTGAACGACAGGGTGAACGCGTACCAGTCACGGACGCCGAAGCGGCCGCCGGCCGACGCCGCGCGGGCCGCGGCCACCTGCCGCTCGTAGATGCCCGCCTCGTCGTGCAGGCCCTTGTACCCGGAGGCGCGCAGGATGGCCTTGCGCAGCCACATGATCCCGAAGACGGCCAGCAGGGCGCCGACCAGGAGGCGGAGCACCCACAGCGGGAACAAGGTCAGGGCGGGCCCGACCGCGGCGACCACGATCGCCAGGACGACGAGGGCCACGGCCATGCCCTGGAAGGTAGAGCGCCACTCCCGGGTCAGCCCGGCCGCGAGAATGATGGTGAGCGCCTCGACCGCCTCGACGGCACAGGCCACGAAGACGGTGAGGAACAGGGCAGCGGAATTCACGGAACCTCCAGTGACGCCGTCAGGCACGGCGCGGTGTTATCAGGCACAGGGTGATCGCTGATCTCTGAGAGAATGAGGGCATGGCTGACGCCGACCGCGCGCCCGACGAGGGGTGGCTGGTCCTCATCTACCGGGTGCCGTCCGAGCCGAGCCGCCTCCGTTCGGCGGTATGGCGGCGGCTGAAGAGCCTGGGCGCTATCTACCTGCAGAACTCCGCCGCCGCGCTGCCGGCCAGCGTCGGCAACGAGCGGGCGCTGCGCAAGCTGCGCAGCCAGATCCTCGACATGGAGGGCACGGCGGCGCTGCTGTCGTGCCGGGTGCTCGCGGGCGAGCCGGAGGTGCGGGCGTCGTTCCAGGCGGCGCGGAACGACGAGTACGAGGAGATCGTCGACCGCTGCGAGGACTTCCTGGGCCAGGTCAAGAAGGAGTACGCGGCCAACCACTTCACCTACGCCGAACTCGAGGAGAACGAGGTCGACCTGGTCAAGCTGCGCACCTGGTTCGCGCGGGTGCGTGCGCGCGACGCGTTCGGCGCGGCCGGCCGCCCGGAAGCGGAGAAGGCCCTGGAGGCCTGCCAGCAGTCGCTCGACGACTACGCGGCGCGGGTGTACGCCGAGGAAGAAGACGGCCACTGACCGCCGAGGGCGGTACCCGCTGGCCACCATCCACCTCCTGTCGGCACAGTTCCGGCCGGCTCGGCACCGGCGTCCGGTGTCACCTACCCGCCGGGCCCTCCTGCATACCCGCAGACCCACCCCGGCTCAACCCATTCAGCTTAACACTTGTCAGATCGTGAACGTGACAGCTGTTAGATCCGTCCTGTACTGCATGCTTAACTTACAGGCCACTGTCTGTACATTCTCCGTACGAACAACTAGTGCATTCTGCCGCTCATGAACCGCACCTCACGGCGTCACAAGTTCCTCCTGATCACTGGCATCATCAGTGCCGGCGCGATCGCTCTGGCCGGCTGCTCATCCTCGGCGACTTCCAGCGCTTCGGGTTCCGCCAGCGCCAAGCCGCGCAAGGTAACACTCACCATCTACGCTGCCCAGGGCTACGACAAGGCGGCCGTGGCCGCCTTCCAGAAGGCCACCGGCATCCCGGTCAAGCTGGACGACAACTCGACCGGCCCGCTGCTGACCCAGAT
>JAOPYP010000616.1 GCA_025964635.1 Actinomycetes bacterium
CTGCTCACGGCGCTGGAGCCGGCTGCCTGAACCACGGGACGCCGGCCGGGTGTAGCTGGCATCACCACGCGGGTCGTGCCTGCGTCCTGGCTGGTCAGGCCCAGGTGTGGGATAACGGCCCTATGAATCAGCGGGCCCGCGGCTCCCGCAGGGCCACCACCCCGGTTTGTCCGGGCCGGTGACCCCGTCCGCGCTGCGCCCGGCCTGGTACCGGCTCCGTGCGGCGCTCCGCCGGGACTGGGCCGGGTACCTGGCGATCGCCCTGATCGTGGGGGTCCTGGGCGGGGCGGCCATGGGCGGTGTGGCCGCCGCGCGCCGGACCCAGTCGGCTTTCCCGCGGATCCTCGCGTCCAGCAACCCGTCCCATCTCGACGTGACTCCCGGCCCGTACAGCGCCCACGTGATCGACCAGATTTCCCATCTGCCGCTGGTGAGGTCGGCCGAAGCGTATGTGGCCCTGGAAGGCCTGCGCGCGCTGCCCTCCGGATTCGCCAATCCCGCGACTCTGTTCAACCAGCAGGTGGAACTGGTTGGCTCGCTCGACGGCCTCTACTTCAACCAGGACCGCGTCATCATCACCAGCGGCCGGCGGGCCGACCCTCGGCGTCCCGGCCAGGTAGTCGTCAGCGAGCAGACGGCGGGCCGGTTCGGCCTGCGGGTCGGGCAGTCGCTCGCCCTGAACCTCTACACCTTCCGGCAGGCCAATGACCCGCGTTTCAACCCCGGGACCCGGCCGCCGGTGCGCCGCGTGCGGCTCACGATCACCGGCATCGGCGTGTTCACTGACGAGGTTGTCCAGGATGACATCGACCGGATCTACCGGATCCTGGCCACCCCGGCCCTGACCAGGCAGGCACTCCGCTGCTGTGCTTCGTACGTCTGGGCCGGCCTGCGGCTCGCCCACGGCGACCGCGACGTGGGCGCGGTGCAGCGGGAATTCATCAGGCTGCTGCCGCCCGGAACCCCCGCGTTCTTCCGCGTCACCTCGGTCGTGGAAGGCCAGGGGGAGCGGGCGGTCCGCCCGGAGTCTGTCGCGGCCGGCGCGTTCGGGCTGATCGCCGCGCTGGCCGCGCTGGTGCTGGCTATGCAGGCGATCCGCCGCACCATGCTGGGCGGCACCGGTGCCCGGCCCATCCTGCGGGCGGTAGGTGCCAGCCCGCTGGCCATCACCCTCGACGCCTGCCTCGGCGTCATCGGGGCGATCGCCGCCGGGACCCTGCTAGCGGTGGCCGTGGCGATCGCCGTATCGCCGCTAGCCCCTCTCGGTCAGCTGCACCGGCTCGAGCCCGATCCCGGTATCTCGGCCGACTGGCTCGTGCTGGCCGCAGGCGGGCTGTTCTTCCTGGCCGTCCTCTGCGCGGCGACGGTCTTGCTGGCCTACAGCGAAGTGCCGCCCCGCCCCCAGCGGCGCAGCGGGGCGGGCCGCCCCTCGCCTGCCACGGCTCTGACGGCAGCCCTGCGCCTTCCGGTCACGGCCACCGCGGGGATCGGCCTCGCGTTCGAGCGCGGGTCAGGGCGCGACCCCCGGCCCGGCCGGCCCAGCATCGTGGCCACGGCCGTGGCCCTGATCATCCTGGTCGGCTCCCTGGCTTTCGGGGCCAGCCTCAGCCAGCTGGTGTCGCATCCGGCGCTGTACGGCTGGAACTGGGACCGGGAGATGCTGGCCGGAAGCGGATACGGCAACATCCCGCTCCCCGAGGCCCGCACCCTGCTCGGCCACGATCCCGACGTCGCCGCATGGTCCGGGGCCTACTTCGACTCCATCCAGGTCAACCGGCACACCGTCCCGGTCATCGGCATGACCAGTGGCACTGTCGCACCCCCCATCCTGGCCGGTCACGGCGTCGCCGGGCCGGACCAGATCGTCCTGGGCCCGCAGACACTGGCCCTCGTCGGCGGGCATGTCGGCGGCACGGTCCGCGTATTCAACGGAAAGACGACCCGGACCATGCGTGTCGCGGGAACGGCCACCATGCCGGCCATCGGCGTCGGCCACGGCATCCACTCGTCCCTCGGCGGCGGCGCGGTGCTGGCCGTCGGCGCCCTGCCGGTCGATCAGCTGAACAACGGGGTCAGCCGGCCCCTGGAGGGACCCAACACGATCCTGGTCCGGTTCCGGCCGGGCGTAAATCAGGCCACCGCCGTCCAGCGGCTCGAACGGATCGGCGGCCGATTGTCCGGGATCAGGTCCGTCCTCGGCGTCCAGGTGCTCTCCGTCCAGAGGCCGGCCGAGATCGTCAACTACCGGACCATGGGCACCGCGCCGGTGGTGCTGGCCGGAACCGTCGCGGCCGGGGCGGTCCTGGCCCTCGCGCTGACGCTCTCGGCCTCCGTCCGGCGCCGGTCCCGGGATCTTGCCCTGCTCAAGACGCTGGGCCTCGTCCGGGGCCAGGTGGTCGCCGTGGTGTTGTGGCAGGCATCGGTATCGGTGGCGCTCGGGACGGTGATCGGCATCCCGCTCGGGATCGCGGGCGGCCGGCTGGCCTGGCACGAGTTCGCGGCCCAGCTTTACGTGGTGCCACGGCCCTTCATCTCCGTGCTGACGGTGGCGGTCGTGGCCGTATCCGCGCTGGCGCTGGCGGTACTGACCGCGCTCGTGCCGGGCTGGCGGGCGGCGCGGACGTCCATCGTCACGGTGCTCCGCGCGGAGTAGCCGCCGGGGACGGGACGCCGTGATCGTGTCCACCGAGAACACGCTTAGCCCGGATAGAGCTGAGGCCCCCTGAAGTACGTTGAGCGCATGACAGGGGACGAGCCGGCGAAAACGGCGGAGCGGCGCACGCAGATCCTCGCGGCGGGCGTCATCGGCGGCGTGGCCGGGGCGGCCCTCGCCGGTCATCGGGGCCCGCGCGCGGCCGGCCTGGGCGCGGTGGCCGGA
>JAOPYP010000630.1 GCA_025964635.1 Actinomycetes bacterium
AGGGCGCCTTCTCGGCCCAGGTGTACAGCCGCGAGGAGGAGTCCGCGGTCCGTTCCACGGCCCAGTCCAGGCCGCCCTGGCCCAGCAACCACTCGACCTGGTCGGCCAGCAGCAGCAGGGTCGCCACCGAGGGGGTGTTGTACGTCTGCAGATTGGCGGAGTTGTCGATGTCCCCGGGCCGCGAGAAGAACTCGGGGATGTAGCGGCCGCCCGCCGCGATCTCAGCGGCCCGGTCCAGGGCCGCCGGCGACATCAGCGCGAGCCACAGCCCGCCGTCGGAACCGAAGCACTTCTGCGGCGCGAAGTAGTACACGTCGCACTCACTGACGTCCACGGGCAGGCCACCCGCGCCGCTCGTCGCGTCCACGATCACCAGCGCCCCGGGATCGGCCCCCGGCACCCGGCAGACCGGCATGGCCACGCCGGTGGAGGTCTCGTTGTGAGTCAGCGCGTAGGTGTCCACCCCGGTCTCGCCGCGCGGGACCGGATGGGCGCCGGGTGGCGAGGCGATCACGGTGGGGTCGTCCAGCCACGGGGCCGCCTGGGCGGCCTTGCTGAACTTCGCGGAGAACTCGCCGAACGTCAGGTGCTGTGACTTCTGCCGGATCAGCCCGAAAGCGGCGATGTCCCAGAACGCCGTGGTCCCGCCGTTGCCCAGCACGACCTGGTACCCGTCGGGCACCGCAAACAGCTCGGCCAGGCCCTCCCGGATCCGCCGGACCAGCGACCGGACCGGCGCCTGGCGGTGCGAGGTACCCAGGTAGCTGGCGCCCGACGCGGCCAGCGCCGTGAGCTGCTCAGGACGGATCTTGGAGGGCCCGCAGCCGAAGCGACCGTCGGCTGGCTTCAGGCCCGCGGGAATGGCGATGTCGGTCACGCTGCCACCCTATCCAGGCCCGGAGAGCGGGCTGGCTGGCTCCAGCCTGCTCCCAGGAACGTCAGACCTCGTCCAGTACCTGGTCCGCGCCGGGGACGTCGCTCACCGGGCGGGACGGCGGCCCGACGTAGCGGGCGCTGGGCCGGACCAGCCGGCCGGTCTGCTTCTGCTCCAGGATGTGCGCCGCCCAGCCCGCGGTGCGGGCACAGGTGAACATGGACGTGAACATGTGCGGCGGGACCTCTGCGAAGTCCAGCACGATGGCCGCCCAGAATTCCACGTTGGTGGCCAGCACCCGGTCCGGACGGCGGGCGTGCAGCTCGGCCAGGGCCGCCTCCTCCAGCGCCTCGGCCACCTCGGCACGCGGGGCCCCGAGTTCCCTGGCCGTCCGCCGCAGGACCCGCGCCCGCGGGTCCTCGGCCCGGTACACGCGGTGCCCGAAGCCCATCAGCCGGTCCCCGCGGTCCAGGGAGGCCTTGACGAACTTGACCGCGTCGCCGGTCCGCTCGACTTCCTCGATCATGGACAGCACCCGCGCGGGCGCGCCGCCGTGCAGCGGCCCGGACATCGCGCCGACCGCACCGGACAGGGAGGCGGCCACGTCAGCGCCGGTCGAGGCGATCACCCGTGCGGTGAACGTCGACGCGTTCATGCCGTGCTCCGCGGCGGAGGTCCAGTACGCGTCGACGGCCTTGACGTGGCGCGGGTCGGGCTCCCCCCGCCACCGGATCATGAACCGCTCCACGATGTTGCGCGCCTCGTCCACCCGCTCCTGCGGGACGGGCGGCAGCCCGGGGCCGCGCGCGGACTGGGCCACGAACGACAGCGCCATCACGGACGCGCGGGCCAGATCGTCACGGGCCTGCTCGTCGTCGATGTCGAGGAGCTGGCGCATGCCCCACGCCGGGGCCAGCATGGCGAGCGCGCTCTGCACGTCCACCCGGATGTCGCCGGAGTGCACCGGGATCGGGTAGGGCTCGGCCGGGGGCAGGCCCGGGGCGAACTTGTTGTCCACCAGCAGGCCCCACACGTGGCCGAACGACACGTGGCCAACCAGTTCCTCGATGTCCACGCCCCGGTAGCGGAGTGCGCCGCCCTCCCGGTCCGGCTCGGCGATCGTTGTCTCGAAGGCGACGACGCCTTCGAGCCCAGGCACGAAATCGGACATGTGCTGGTCCTCCGTGGTCCTCGTGTGTCCTCGTGAGCTGCGGGGAGTGCTGCCGGGATTGGGGGCTCCCGGGTGGCTGACCACAAATGTCAGCCGGGTTAATTCAACCCTGCTGGCACAATATTCCGGTAGATCCGCTGACCGTGACACTGGGCACGCTGGATGGGGGCTCCCGCCGGGATGGCCGGTGTGTGTGAGGATCATTCCCGTGGAACCGTCCCGACATCCCCTGGATGAAGCCGAGGCCCCGGCCGACCCGGTGGTGCTGTTCAGCCGGTGGATGGACGATGTGGTCAGCGCCGGGCTGCCCGAGCCCACCGCCATGGTGCTGGCCACCGTCTCCCCGGCTGGCCGCCCCCGGGCCCGTACGGTGCTCCTGAAGGACTTCGGCCCGGACGGATTCGTTTTCTATACCAACCGGAGTTCGGCCAAGGGGCAGCACATGGCCGGGAACCCGTACGTCTGCCTGGTCTTTCCCTGGCACCCCATCCAGCGGCAGGTGATCATCGAGGGATCGGTGCAGGCCCTGTCCACCAGCGAGAGCGAGCCCTACTTCCATTCCCGGCCGCACGGCTCGCAGCTCGGCGCGTGGGCCAGCCAGCAGTCGGCCGTGCTGGCGTCCCGCGCGGAACTCGAAGCGCGCTACCAGGAGGTGGAGGCGCGCTGGCCGGAGGGGACGGCCGTGCCGGTGCCGGAATTCTGGGGCGGCTACCGCGTGCTGCCCGACGTCTTGGAGTTCTGGGCGGGGCGGCCGAGCCGCTTGCACGACCGGCTGCGCTACCGCCGCGAGGGCCTGGACTGGGTGCTCGAGCGCCTGGCGCCGTAGCTCCGGCTCCGCCGCCTGACCGGCGGGCCAGTATGCCTTCACCCGCTTGCCGGGTCGCGGTTGCGCCCAGCCGGCATAGCATCAGGTGAGGAGGGAGGTCTGAGCACGGTGCATGGGCTCATCGACACCACCGAGATGTACCTCCGCACGATCTTCGAGCTGGAAGAGGAGGGCATCGTCCCGCTGCGGGCGCGCATCGCTGAGCGGCTGTCGCAGAGCGGCCCGACGGTCAGCCAGACCGTGGCGAGAATGGAGCGGGACGGGCTGGTCAAGGTGGAGGGCGATCGTCAGCTCGCCCTTACTCCCGCGGGCGCGACCCTGGCCATGCGGGTCATGCGCAAGCACCGCCTGGCCGAGTGCCTGCTGATCGGGGTCATCGGGCTGCCGTGGGAAGAGGTCCACGTCGAGGCCTGCCGGTGGGAGCACGTGATCTCGGAAAACGTCGAGCGCAGGCTGGTGGAGCTGCTCGACTATCCGGTCGCCTGCCCGCACGGCAACATCATCCCCGGGCTGGACGAGCTCGGTGTGCCGCCGGACGCGCGGGACCGGGCCGTGGCCGCCGGGGAGGAACAAGCCGAGGCGATGACGGCCGTTGCGGCCAAGCTCGCCGCCCCGGTAACGGTCCTGAGGATCAGCGAACAAGTCCAAAGCGACCCGTCCCTGATGCTTAAACTCAAGCGGATCGGGATACAACCCGGACGCGAGGTCACGCTTTCGGAGAGCGACGAGGGTGTGCGGGTGACCAGTGAGGACAGGGTCGGCAGTGTCACGGCGGATTTGCCCCGCCTGGTGGCCGCCCATGTCTTCGTCGCCAGGCGCTTACCGTGACCCAGGCTTTCCGCACCCGCCTGGACCCCGACGCCGCCGGCCGCATCCCGGGGAGGCCCGCCGGTGACTGAGCGGCTCGACGCGGGATACGAGGCCTATCTGCCGGCCGAGACCATCCTGGCCCAGATCTCTGCGGCCGTGGTGGTCACCGACCGGCAGGGCAACCTCCTCTACGCCAATCCCTTCGCGACCGCGCTGTTCGGCTTCCCGCCCGGCGGCAAGCTGCTCGGCCGCCCGGTGCTGTCTCTCGCGTTCACCGGCGGCGACGCCGGCAAGGCGGCCGAGCTGGCCAAGCAGGTGCTCCGCGGCCGGGGCGGGGACGGGACGTTCGCGGTCCTCCGCGGTGACGGCTCGCGCGTGTTCGTCCGCGCCCAGGCCATGCCCCTGCGCCACCCGTCCGGCTCGATCGACGGCATCGTGATCCTGGCGCGGGAAGCCAGCCGGCGCAGCAGCCGCCGGGAACGTGACCGGGTCGCGCTGCTCGAGCGCATCGGCGAGCAGCTGTCCGGGTCGCTCGAGTTCGGCACGACCCTGCGGCACGTAGCCGGGATCCTGGTGCCGCAGTTCGCTGACCACTGCATCATCGACCTGTTCCGGGGCGACAAGCTGATCCGCCAGGTGCAGACGAACGCGGGTGGCTGGATCCCGCCGCCGGGCAGCTGGGCCCGGATCGGCGACCCGATCAGGTACCCCGAGGGTCATTTCTGCCAGCGGGCCATGGGCCGCCTGGAGGCGGTGCTGCTGGAGAACCTGGACGAGGTGCCGACGCCGCAGGCGCCCAGCCGGACCAGCCTGGAGGCCGCTGAGGAGGTCGGGCTGCGCTCGGTCGTGGCCGCTCCGCTGATCGCCCGCGGTGAGCTGCTCGGCGTGATGAGCCTGGCGCTGTCCGGGCTGACCAGGCGCCACGAGCAGTACTACGACGCGGATGACCGTGACTTCCTCAGCGCGGTGGCCAGCCGGGTCGCGGTGGCCATCGACAACGCACTGCTGTTCGAGGAGGAGCGTCGGACCGCCCTGGCCTTCCAGACCAGCCTGCTGCCCCAGCAGCTGCCCACGCTCGACGGGCTGGAGGTGGCCTGCCGGTACGTGCCCGCCAAGCCGCTGGTGACGCACGGCCAGGGCATCCAGACGCAGGTCGGCGGCGACTGGTACGACATCATCCCGCTGTCTGCGGGCCGGGTCGGGATCGTCATCGGTGACGTCGAGGGCCGCGGGGCCCGGGCGGCCGCGGTCATGGGCCAGCTCCGCGCCGCGCTGCGTGCCTTCGCCCAGGACGACAAGCCGCCCGCGGAGATCCTGCGCAAGCTTGACGAATGGTGCCGCACGCTCAGCCTGGCCAAGGGGCACGCTAACGACCCCGAGGCTCCTGACCCGCCCACGGTCAGCTGCACCTACCTGGTCTACGACGCGTGGTCGCGCACGCTGCAGTTCGCCAACGCAGGCCACGACGCGCCGCTGCTCATCGTCGGCGGCGAGGTCGGCGAGCTGGAGATGGAGCACAAGGGCGTGCTGCTCGGCGTGCGCGGCAAGGGCGTGCCCGCGCTGCCGACCTACCGGGAAGAGACCCGTTATCTCCCGGCCGGCTCCGGGCTGGTGCTGTACACCGACGGGCTCACCGACCGGCGGCACCGTCCCGACGGCGTGGGTAACTACTCCGAGGACGATGCCCGGCTCATGCTGCACCAGGCGGTGCGCCGGGTCGCGCACGGCGACGTCGAGCTGATCGCCCAGGCCGCGCAGGAGGCGGTCCCCGGGGACATCGACGACGACATGGCCATCGTCGCGATCCGCACGTCACCCGTGGACCTGGCCTCCTGGGACTGCACCTTCCCCGCCGAGCCGATCAAGGTGTCCGAGGCCCGCCGGCTGGCCGAGGCCACGTTCCGGTCCTGGGGGATGGAAAGCGAGCAGGTCGAGCTGACCTGCCTGCTGGTGTCCGAGGTGGTCACCAACGTCGTGCTGCACACGGCCGCGTCGCGTGCCCCCCGGAGGGCGCTGACCCTGGAAGTCGCCGGCGCGGCCGCGCAGCGGCCACCCGGGCTGGTCGCCGGCTGGTCGCCCGTCCCGTTCAGCGACGAGGGCGCGGACGCGGCGGGCAAGACGTTCACCCTGCGGCTGCGCCGCGGTGGTGAGGCGGTGTGGGTCGAGGTCTTCGACAGCGACCTGCGGCTGCCGCGGATCCGCAGCGCGGCCGAGACCGACGAGGGCGGCCGGGGCCTCTACCTCGTGGACCAGCTGGCCACCCGCTGGGGCTCCCGCCCGACCCGGGACGGCAAGGCGGTGTGGTTCGAGATGCCGCTGCGCCGCGAGCCGGTCGGCTGACCGAGCCGCGGCTGGTTCACCGGCCCTGCGTCTGGTACGCCCAGATCACGAGGAAGGCCAGGATCACCGCGCCCATGATGACGATCCAGGTCCGGCCGGTCGCGTTGCCCATCCCCAGGCGGCGTCGCACCCGGGTCAGGACGAACGCCACCAGGCCGGCGATGAGCACCAGCAGGATGAGCCCGTTCGTCGTCCCGTTCGTCATCCCGGCCTCCGAGGATCGTGTTCCAGTGGCCGGCTGGGGGGCTGCCGGGTCGGCCACTGTTACGAGCATAAGGCCGGCCAGGCCACCGATCCGGTCCGCAGATCGAGCGCGTCCAGGCTGGCCGCCCCGTCCGGCTGATCCACGCACTCGCGGAGCTTGCGCAACACCGTCACCTGCCGGTCCAGCGCCTGGATCCGGTCTTCGACCAGCTGTGCGGCCCTGGCCCGCTGCCCGGGTGCGATCGCCCGGCCCAGGGCCAGCCTGGCCAGCGGCTTGACCTCCTCCAGCCGGAAGCCCAGGTCCTTGAGGGCCAGCGCGGTCTCGATGTAACCGGTGTACTCGCGCGGGTACTTACGGGTGCCGCCGCTGGTCCGGCGCGGCTCGGGCAGGATCCCGAGTTCCTCGTAGTAGCGGATGGTCCGGCTGCTCACGCCCGCGGCCTTGGCCAGCTGGCCGATGCTGACCAGGCCCGCGACGTCATCGATGGTGTCCATGGTGCTGCGTTCCCCCGGGTCTGCCCCTCGCGTCGGCCAGCCGCTGGCCACGCGTTCGGATGCGCTCAGTAATCACTAATTACGGATAGTAGCGATTACGGCTCGCCGGGAGGGTGATTCCCAGGTCAAGCACGTGATCAGCCGGCCTAGACGTCGGCGCGGTAGAAGTTCAGGTAGGAGCGGGACGGCGTGGGGCCGCGCTGGTCCTGGTAGCGCGAGCCGTACTTGGTGGAGCCGTACGGGTGCTCCGCCGGTGAACTCGTCCGGAACAGGCACAGCTGGCCGATTTTCATCCCGGGCCAGAGCTTGATCGGCAGCGTGGCCACGTTCGACAGTTCGAGCGTGACGTGGCCGGAGAAGCCGGGGTCGATCCAGCCCGCAGTGGAGTGGGTCAGCAGCCCGAGCCGGCCGAGCGAGCTCTTGCCTTCCAGCCGCCCGGCCACGTCATCAGGCAGCGACACCACCTCGTACGTGGACGCGAGCACGAACTCACCGGGGTGCAGCACGAACGAGTCCTTGCCGTCCGTCTCCACCAGCCGGGTCAGGTCGGGTTGCTCCACCGCGGGATCGATATGCGGGTAGCGGTGATTCTCGAAGACCCGGAAGTAGCGGTCCAGGCGCACGTCAATGCTGGACGGCTGGATCAGCTCGGGCGAGTACGGATCGAGCCGGACCCTGCCGGAATCAACCTGCGCACGGATATCACGGTCGGAGAGCAGCACCCTGGCAACCTACCGGCTGGGCGCACCTTTGCGGCCAGCGCTTCCGGTACTATGTCCGGGCGGCGTCAGCAAGCCCCAGGGGCCCTGGCGGGTGATGCGGGTGTAGTTCAATGGTAGAACGTCAGCTTCCCAAGCTGATAGTGCGAGTTCGATTCTCGTCACCCGCTCTACGAGTCCAAGCCCAGTTCGGGGCCGGAATGCCGAGCCCGTGGCTTGATCATCCTCACACCGTCTTTGATCTTGCGGGCCATTAGCGCCTGCTTGGCCTGGACGTGGGTGTCGATAGCCCGGGTGATCGCCTGATGTGCGCCCCGGGCCTCGTGCTGGTAGATCATGGCCGCGCGCTCGCTGTCGTGACCCATCCGCGCCATGAGATCTCGCAGGCTCGCGCCGCTGGATGCTGCGAACGTGTTGCCCGTATGGCGCAGATCGTGGAAGTGCAGACCTCGGCACCAATCGACTGCACCGCGTACGCCCAGGCCGACATCCGGTTGAAGTTGCCGCGACG
The DNA here is from genome assembly GCA_025964635.1 of Actinomycetes bacterium. Taxonomy (GTDB): domain Bacteria; phylum Actinomycetota; class Actinomycetes; order Streptosporangiales; family Streptosporangiaceae; genus RYN-230. The sequence continues at coordinate 7,951 of JAOPYP010000630.1, forward strand.
CAGCGGGCCGCCCATCACGCCGGGGAACACCAGCGCTCCCCGCTCGTCCTTGACGAAGACCGATCGAGCGGCCCGAGTTCGGCGCCGCCCGCGCCGGGCTCAGCCTCTTCGAGGCCGCCCGGCACGGCACGCTCACTGTGGGGGAGCGGAGAGCCGTTCGATGGCCGACCGCGGATGAGAGGCCTGCACGTTGCTGGTGTGACCAATCGCACCACCAGTGGCACAACTAGTGCCGTGTCATCCAACGTTCGCCCTCTCGGGGAGCGCG
>JAOPYP010000633.1 GCA_025964635.1 Actinomycetes bacterium
ACGAGCACCAGCAGCAGCGGGAACAGCGAGGCGAACCCGTAGTAGGCGATGAGCGCGGCGAGGTTGCCGGCCTGGTCGTCGCCGAACTTCTTCCACACGGCGATGGGAAAGGCCAGCCCCGGCCGGCGCTGCTGGAACCGGTCGAGCGCGGCGATCAGCTTCTTGAGGGCGTCCATCGCGGATGAGTACTACCCGGTGAGCAGTGCTTTAACTGCAGCGGCAGGGGCCTGGGTCACGCGGTCGGCATGGTGAGCAGGGTCCAGGGCAGCAGGCTCCCCGCGGGCCCGTCGCCCGGGCCGGCTACCGGCACCAGGCCCGCGTCCAGCGGCTGGCCGGGCTGTGCGGTCCCGGGCTGTGCGGTGCCGGGCAGTGCGGTGCCGGGCAGTGCGGTGCCGGGCAGGATGGTCGCGGCGTTCGAGGCGATGACCCGCCCCTGCCCACTGGCCAGCACTGCGGTGCGGCCGAGCCCGGCCAGCCCGGGCAGGACCAGGCGCTCGACCTGCGCGGCGAGGATGTCCGCCCCGGCGACCCCGATGAACCGCCCGGCGATCCGGATAGGCACGGACAGGGTGAAGGTGTACTCCCGGGTGCAGATGAAATCGACGTACGGGCCGGCCACGGATGGCTGCCCGGTCCGCTCCGGCTCCCGGTACCACTCGGTGGTCGTGTAGTCATAGAACTCGGCCGACTCGGGGTCGAGATCCACGTGCAGCTGGCTGACCTGCGCCTGCTGATCAGCCCACCACCATTCGATGCAACGCGGCGCATCAGCCAGTGTCCCGGGCGCGAGCACGATGCCCGCGCCCGCGGCCAGGCCCGCGTGCGCCCGCAGCAGCTCCGCCACCAGTCGGCGCAGCGGGCTGAAATCGTCCCGCCGCAGTGGCGGCCCGGTGGCCTGGGTCGCCTCGGCGATGGACTCGGCCGCTGCGCCGATGTCCGTGACCCGGGCCAGCACTTGCCCGATCCGCTGGGTGATCCCGGCTAGCAGGCTGGTGGCGCGCGCGGCCAGCACCGGATCGGCCAACACCGGATGAGCTAGCCGCGCCGCACCCGGCGGCGGCTGGCCCAGCGCGGTCACGCTGTCCCCATTCGGAGACGGAGGTCGAGCAGCCGGCCGGTCTCGGCCTCCACGTGCCGCTCGGCGGCCTGCCGGGCCTGCACCGGGTCCTGCCCGGCAATGCTGTCCACCAGCCGGTCGTGCTCGGCGGCCACCTCGGCCACCTGGTCATCGGCCACCGGCAGCCAGACCAGGTCACCCACTTCGGACCAGAGGCTCATTTCCTCCCGGGTGAGCCGGGGTGACTGGGCCGCGGCTGCGATCTCGACGTGGATCCGGGCGTCGGCCCGGCGCCGCTCGGTGCGCGAGCGGGCCGTGTGCAGCCGCCCGGCGTGCTCACGAAGCGTGGCGATGTCCCCGGCCAGGGCACGCTGTGCGGCCAGTTTCGCCGCCGCGCCAGCCACCGCCGCCCGGTGGTCGCCAATATCCCGCAGTTCGTGCACGGACAGCAGCCGCAGCACCGCCTCGACCTGCACGGCCTGGGGATCGTCCGGCGCCTGGATGAACGACCCGCCCGCGCGGCCGCGCCGGGTTTCGACCAGGCCCATGTCCCGGAGCATGGCCAGTGCCTCGCGAAGGGTCACCGGGGATACCCCGAACTGACCGGCGAGCTGGCTCTCCGCGGGCAGCCGCTCACCGTCCAGGAGCAGCCCGAGGGTGATGGCCTGAGCGAGCCGCCGGGCCACGGTCTCGGCCCGGCCGCCCGCGTCCAGCGGCGCGAACAGCGTGCGGGCCCGGACGGTCGCGAGGGCGGAAGATCGCAAGCCAGCGCACTCCTCTTGGTCTGCACGGCAACGGGCAGATCACGGTGTAGGACCAGTCGCGTATAGCCCGCTTGAGCATAAACATACAGTCCTGTAGTTTACGATCCCATCTACTAAGGGGATTGGCGAGATGCCGACAGACGCGCCGCTGGCCGACCCGGGTGCCGCGCGGGTGGCTACTGGCCCGCCCGCCGTCCGGCTCGCCGGACTGCGCAAATCATTCGGCCATCTCGCCGCCGTGGCCGGGGTCGACCTGGAGATCGCGGAGGGCGAGTTCTTCACCATGCTCGGCCCGTCCGGCTCGGGCAAGACCACCCTGCTGCGGCTCGTCGCCGGGTTCGAGCGGCCGGACGCCGGCGTGGTGGAACTCGGCGGCACCGACGTCACCCGCCAGCCGCCGTACGCCCGGGATGTCAACACGGTCTTCCAGGACTACGCGCTGTTCCCGCACATGAACGTGCGGGAGAACGTGGAGTACGGCCTGCGGGTGCGCCGGGTGCCGCGGGCGGAGCGGCGGCGCCGGGCCGAGGCCGCCCTGGAGATGGTCCGGCTGACCGGGCTCAGTGAGCGCAAGCCGGTCCAGCTGTCCGGCGGCCAGCGCCAGCGGGTCGCGCTGGCCCGGGCGATCGTCAACGAGCCCGAGGTGCTGCTGCTCGACGAGCCGCTCGGTGCGCTCGACGCCAAGCTGCGCCAGGAGATGCAGTCGGAACTGAAGCGGATCCAGCGCGAGGTCGGTATCACGTTCGTCTACGTCACCCACGACCAGGAGGAGGCGCTCACCATGAGCGACCGGCTGGCCGTGTTCAACCAGGGCCGGATCGAGCAGCTGGGCACCCCGGTGGACGTCTACGAGCGGCCGGCCAGCGACTTCGTGGCCGGTTTCATCGGCATCTCCAACCTGCTCGAGCGGGACGGGCGGCATATCACCGTCCGCCCGGAGAAGATCCGCCTGCTCGCCGACGGCGAGCAGCCCCCGCCCGGCAGCCACACGGAGCCGGGCCGTATCGAGGACGTGGTCTACCTCGGCATGCTGACCCGCTATGTGGTCAGCCTGGCCGACGGCGGCAGACTCACCGCGGTCCGGCAGAACCTGGACGGTTACGCCGCCGACGTGCTCGGCACCCGCGGCACCTCGGTCACCGTCGCCTGGCGCGACGACCTGAGCTACGAAGTCACTCCGGAACGGGAGGAACAGGCATGAGGATATGGACGCGAGGGGGCGCGCTCTTCGCGGCGGCGTCCGCCATCGTGCTGATCGCGGGCTGCGGATCGTCGGGCGGCTCGGCCAGCAGCGGCACCTCGGGTGGCGGGGGAGCCACCCAGGGGCTCACCCCGCCCCAGGCGGGCACCGCGGTGCCCGCCTCGGTTGGTCAGACCGAAGGCCACCTGAACCTGATCGCGTGGGAGGGCTACGCTCAGCCGCAGTGGGTGAAGCCGTTCCAGCAGGCAACCGGCTGCCAGGTCAGCACGAAGTACGCCGGCTCCTCCAGCGAGATGGTGTCGCTGATGGCCAACGGCGGCGGTGGCCAGTACGACCTGGTCTCGGCGTCCGGCGACGCGGACCTGCGGCTCATCTACGGCGGTGACGTCAAGCCCATCAACATCAACCTGATGCCGTCGTGGAAGAACTTCCACCCCTTCCTGCAGTCGCCGCCGTTCAACACGATCGGGGGTAAGCATTACGGCATCTCGCTGCAGTTCGGCCCGAATGTCCTGCTCTACTCGAAGTCAGCGTTCCCGAGCGCACCGACATCCTGGTCGGTGCTCTACAACAAGAAGTACGCAGGCCAGGTCACGGTGCCGAACAATCCGATCCAGATCGCGGACGCGGCGCTCTACCTGTCGAAGACGCAGCCGGGCCTCGGCATCACCGACCCCTACGAGCTGACCCAGAGCCAGTTCAACGCGGCGGTGAACCTGCTCAAGCAGCAGAAGCCACTGATCAAGAAGTACTGGGACCTGGCCTCGCAGGAGATCTCGCTGTTCTCCAGCGGCACCACGGTGGTCGGCGCTGCATGGCCGTACCAGACGAATACCCTGGTCGCGGACCACCAGAAGGTTGCGGACACCATCCCGGCGCAGGGCGCGACCGGCTGGGCGGACACCTGGATGCTCGCCACGAAAGCACCGCACCCGAACTGCGCGTACAAGTGGATGCAGTGGGCGACCACGCCCAAGGTTCAGGCCCAGCAGGCCGTCTACTTCGGTGAGACCCCGGCGAACAAGCTGGCCTGCCCGATCATGGACCAGATCCAGAAGGGCTCGTGCGCCGCCTACCATGCGAACGCGCCCGAGTCGTACTACCAGACGATCAAGTTCTGGAAGACGCCGCTGGCCCAGTGCGGTAACGGCAAGAACGATTGCGTGCCGTTCCAGCAGTGGGTGAGCGCCTGGACCCAGATCACCGGTTAGACGCGGATGACATCGACCGTTGCCCAGGGGGGGCGGCCGGGTGGTGAGCCTGCCTCCAGCCGGCACGCGGGCGGCGTGCCCGGCGGTGGTTCCGCCCGGCTGGCGGCCGCGCTGTGGCGCCGGGCCTGGCTGCGGGCCACGCTCACGCTGACCCCGCCGCTGGCCTGGTTCCTGGTCATCTACCTGGCGTCGCTCGTAGTCATGCTGGTGACCGCGTTCTGGTCGGTCAACCCGTTCACCAATACGCTGGTGCACACCTGGACGCTGAGCAACTTCCGCCAGCTGTTCACCAGCACCTACCTGATCATCATCGGACGGACCGTCGGGATGGCGGCCCTGGTCACGGTGACGGATGCCGTGCTGGCCTTCCCGTTCGCCTACTACATGGCCCGGCTGGCCAGCAATCGCGGCCGGCAGTTGCTGTTCACCGCCGTGCTGCTGCCGCTGTGGGCCAGCTACATCGCCCGCGTGTACGCCTGGATCGTGATCCTGCAGAAGGGGGGCACGCTGAGCTGGTCCTTCCAGAAGCTCGGACTTGGCGCGGTGAACATCGGCTACACGAACACGGCGATGTGGCTGGTGTTCTCCTACATCTGGCTGCCGTTCATGATCGTGCCCGTGTACGCGGCACTGGAGCGGATCCCGGACTCGCTGCTGGAAGCGTCCGGGGATCTCGGCGCGCACAACTGGCGGACGCTGCGCAGCGTCCTGCTCCCGCTGGCGCTGCCCGGCGTGGTGGCCGGCTCCATCTTCACGTTCTCGCTCACCCTGGGCGACTTCATCACCCCGCTGCTCGTCGGTGGGGCCAACTCGAACTTCATCGGCAACGTCATCTACTCGAACCTCGGCACGGCGGGCAACCTGCCGTTCGCGGCGGCCCTGGCGGTGGTACCCATCGTGATCATGGTCTTCTACCTGCTCGGCGCGCGGTTGCTCGGCGCGTTCGAGTCGTTGTGATGGAGGGGCGCCTGGCCCGCATCGGCCTGCGGATCTGGGTCGGCGGCGTGCTGCTGTTCCTGTTCGTGCCGATCGCGATCATCTGCTTCTACGCGTTCAACTCCTCGAACATCCAGAGCTGGCCGATCCAGGGCCTGAGCGTCAAGTGGTTCTCGGTGGCCTGGCACGACCCGCAGGTCCGCGCAGCGTTCGTGCTGTCGCTCAAAGCGGGCGTGTTCGCCACGGCGATCGCGCTGCTGCTCGGCTCGGCGGCGGCCTTCGGCGTGCACCGGTTCCGCTTCTTCGGCCGCGAGGCCGTGTCGCTGCTCCTGGTGCTGCCGCTGGCGCTGCCCGGCATCATCACCGGGATCGCGCTCAACTCGGCGTTCAGCTTCGCCGGGATCGGGCTCTCGCTGCTGACCATCGTCATCGGGCACGCCACGTTCTGCATCGTCGTGGTCTACAACAACGTTATCGCCCGGCTCCGCCGGGTCTCCGGGTCCGTCTACGAGGCGTCCGCCGACCTGGGCGCGCACGGGTTCTTCACGTTCCGGACCGTGACCCTGCCCATGCTGTCCACCGCGCTGATCTCCGGTGCGCTGCTCGCGTTCGCGCTGTCCTTCGACGAGGTCATCGTGACCACGTTCACCGCGGGCGCGCAGAACACCCTGCCGTTGTGGATCTTCGGTGCCATCCGGCTCGGCCAGCAGCTACCCGAGGTCAACGTGGTCGTGGTCGCGGTACTGCTGCTCACCGTGATACCAGTGATCATCGCGGTCCGGCTGACTGGCGGTGGCGGGATCACCCGCGGGTCAGCCGCGGCCAGATCAGCCATGGATAGCGGATCGCCCGGCGCCTGACGGCTGGAGCGTCGCGACCAGGTAGGCCACCCCGAACGGGTCACCGGCGTACTGCACCGCGACACTGAGGGCGGCAGCGGTCTCGAGTGCCCCGGCCAGGACCTGCCAGGCAGGCCGGCCCGTCGCCATCAGCTCACGGGCCAGGCCGGGATCGAGGTCGAGGAGGGCCCCGGTGTCGCCGGCCCGTACGGCCCGCTCCACCCCGGCGTCGAAGGCGGCGGCCCGCTCGTCGAAGTGCCCGGGCGCCCGAGGGCCGCGCCGGGCGCTGCCATCGCCGATGGCCAGCAGCGCGGTGCGGGAGTCGCGGCCCGCGAGGTCCGCGCCCAGCTTCCGGCAGCCCGCCACCGGCTCGTCCGCGCTGACCGACCAGATGACCCGCTCCCCGCGGTAGCCCGCCTGGTCCAGCAGGTAGGCCCCGATCCCGGGGGCGGGCGGCAGCACCGGCCG
>JAOPYP010000659.1 GCA_025964635.1 Actinomycetes bacterium
GGCGGCGGCGGACCAGGTCACGCCCCGCCGAGCGGAGGCTTCCACGCCGTACCAGGCAACGTCAGCAATGGCCTTCCCCACCGCGAACCCAAGCCACACCCCGGCCGGCAGCGGCCGCAGCAGCCACGCGGCACCGACCAGGCAACCGGGGCGGATCAGGAAGCCGTCCAGGGCTTCAGCGGCCGCGCACGACGCCAGGTGCTCTGTTACCGCGTGCCACGTCCCCGCGGCCAGCCTGCGCCACCCAGCCAGGTGGGTGGTGGCCTGGCAGGCCGCTATCGCCGTCTTCACCCCGACACACCCGTAAAACCCGATGGCCTCACACAAGGTCGCCAGCCCGGCGGCGGCCAGCAGTGACCCGGCGGCCAGGTACCCGGCGGCGAAACCGGCAGCAGCCGCGATGGTGCCGCACAACTCGGCGAGCCCGAACCGGGACCGCCACGCCTGCCACCACCCGGCCCTGGCCCGGGCCTCGCCGTGGTCAGCAGCCCGCAGGGGTACCGCATCGGCAGGCACATCCCCGGCCGGCCACGCCGCCGCGGGGCGCGTCCCCCCGGCCGCCGGCGCCGCGGCCGTGACCTCGCACATCGCTACCCTGCGCACGCTCATGCTGGTCCCCCCGGCATTCAGAGCGTCCCCCAACGGGAGTGCCCTCTGTGCGGAGGGTGCCAGCGCGGGCTTGATACGCGATGAAGGCGAGATTGCCCGGACGTGGCGCAGAAGACCTGCTCAGCACCGGTCGTCGCAAGGCCTGGCTGACCGCATCGGTCAGACGCCTCAGAGGGGGGTGTCACGCCGGACGGTCGTGGCCCACGCGGCGATCTCCGCGCGGCGCCCGGCGCCCAGCTTCGTGAGGATGTGCGTGATGTGGGCCGAGATCGTCTTCGGGGCCAGAACCATTTGGGCCGCGATCTGCCGGTTGGTGAGCCCCGTCGCGACCAGCTGGGCGACCTCGTATTCGCGTTCGCTGAGCGGATGCCACGGCTCGGCCTGGTGCCCAGGCTCGGACGAGCGGCTGAGCCGTTCAGCCTCATCGGCGACAGTGCGGGCACCGGCCGCCGCGGCGATGGTGCGGGCCTCGTCCAGGAGCATGGCCGCCTCGCCACGGCGCCGGGCTCTGGCGGCGGCCGCCGCCAGGTCGAGCAGGGCCCAGGTGCCCTCCCAGAACCGGCGCCGCGCCCGCCATGAGTCCCGCGCCGACTCCAGCGCCTGGTGCGCCGCAGGAATATCGCCGCGGGCGAGCAGGATGAGGCCCCGGCCGTGGCCGATGGCAGGCAGCGTCCCGGGGATGGCGCGGGCCTCCAGCACGGCACCGACCCGGACGGACCACTCCTCAGCGGCCTCAACGGCGCCGCGGGCCAGGTGCGCCCGCACGCCGGTGAGCAGGTACGGGACCAGGCATGCGGCGTCCATGACCTCAGCTGAGGCCTGGTACCCGCGCTCGCACAGGCTGAGCGCCGTGCCGTAGTCGCCGCGGCACCGTGCGGCCTCGGCCAGCCCCCACAGCGGCGGCGACAACCGCTGCAGCTCGGCCATGCTCTCGCCCGCGGCGAGCGCCTCCCGCAGCAGGCTGTCAGCGGCGCTCCAGTCACCGCGGCCCATCGCGAGGTAGCCGAGAACGTACTGCGCGGTGATCCGGGTGGTGATGCCGCCGCGCCCATCGGCCAGGGCGCCCTCCGCGGTCTGCGCGGCCGCGTCCCACTGGCCCGTCGCCCACTGGACATGGGCGAGGTGCGACGCCATGTAGTGCCGGTGATTCCAGAGCTCGGCATTCTCGGCATAACGAACGCCCTCGATGAGCCAGGGCTCAGCGCGGTCGTATTCCATCAGCTCCGACGCGGACGACCCGACCATGCGGTATCCGCGGGCCGCCTCGGCTTCCTGGCAAGTCTGGCCGGCCCCGGCTATCGCCTCCTCGAGCAACTGCCACCCTTCATCCATCCGGCCGGCGAAGACCAGTGCCGATCCGACCGTTGCGGCGGCGTTGAGAGCAGCCTCGTCATCCCCGACCCGCTGGCTCTCCGCGCGGCCGCGTTCCCCGTGGCTTATGGCCTCGTCGAGACGGTCGTCCACCAGGTAGGCAGCCGCCAGGGCGGAGTGCAGCCGGGCCCGCTCACGATCCGCGCCGGCCACCGCGTCCAGGCCGTCCAGCGCCGCCTGAAGTGTGCCGACGCGGGCATCGAGACCCGCACCGAGCAGGTGCGCGACGGCGACCATGCTGGGCACGAGCGCGGCCGCCGCCCGAACATCACCGGCGGTCGTGGCCAGCTCGTGAGCCGTCTGGTACGCCTCGGCCGCAGCCAGGTTGTCGTCGGTCGCCGCGGCCTCGTCACCCAGCGCGGTGAAGAGCCGGGCCTGATCCAGCCTCGGGAGCCCGGCGGGCAGGTTGCGCACCGCCCGGCGGCACAGCTCCAGCGCCTCGCCATGGGCCGATAGCGCGCCGGCCTCACGGGCGGCGATGACGGCGTACTCGTAGGCCCGCCCGGGACACCCCGCCTGCTCGAAGTGGGCCGAGATGAACGCACCGCGGTAGCCGCGTTCGACCGCGGCTGCCGCCACCCGCTCGTGCAGGCGGCGCCGCAGGGGCAGGCCGGTGTCGGCGTACAGGGTGTCGCGGATCAGCGCGTGCCGGAAATCGACGGTGACCGCGTCAGCGCCGGGCAGGACGAAATACGCCTCCTGCAGCTCACGCAGGGCGCCAGCCACGTCATCCGGGGCAGCCTGGGTGACCGCGGTCAGCAGGTCGAAGTCGAAGGAACGCCCGATGACGGCGGCCGCCGACGCTACGTCGCGCGTCGGGGTGGCCAGGCGGCGGGCCCGGCCCAGCACGGCGTCGCTCAGCGTGTCCGGCACCGCCGCCGCCTGCACCGCCGCACCAGGCTGCGAGGTCAGGCTGTTCTCGTCGATGGCGGCCAGGAATTCCTCGACGTGCAGCGGGATGCCGTCGGTGCGCTCGTGGATCGCCGCCACCAGCTGAGCCGGGACCGGCCGGCCGAGCGTGGTGCTGGTCATGGTCGCGGTCTGGTCCAGGCCCAGGCGCGGCAGCCGGATCTCCTCGGCCAGCCGCTGGGCCAGCAGGCGGCCCCGCAGGTCACGCAGGGGCAGGCTGGGGTAGAGCTCGTCACTGCGGTAGGCGCCCGCGATCAGCATCGGCCGGTTCGCGATCCGGCCGGCCAGATGGCCCAGCACATCGAGGCTGAGCTCGTCGGCCCAGTGCAGATCTTCCAGGATGATCAGCACCGGGATGCCGGGGTCGGCGGTGACGAGCAGGTCGGTGAGGTCCTGCACCAGCAGGCGGCGCCGGTGATGCGCATCCCCATCGTCAGCTGGGATCGCGCGAATACGCGAGGTGAGGCTCTGCCCCAGATCACCCAGGACCGGCTCCGGCGCAGACGTGAGATCGCTGGCCAGGTCCAGCAGCAGGCCGCCGAGCGACTGCACGTCACCGGGAAATGCTGCGGCGCGGGCGACGCCGAAGCTGCTGGCCTGGGCGCGCCTCGTGGTGGAGCCGAGCAGCCTGGTCTTGCCGATGCCCGCTTCGCCCGCCACGAACAGCACCCGGCCAGCGCCCGCCGCGGCGCCGGCCAGACGGTCCTCCATGAGGGTGAGGAAAGCGTCCCGGCCGACCAGGACGGGTGACTGGATCACGCCCCGAACCGGCACAGAGTCACCTCCCCCTAGAAGTAAGTACCCCTTCGCCGCCGGTTAGGGCAACTGACCGATGAATCGCAGGGCCCCGCAGGCCGAGGCTGAAGTCATCCGGATCGGTGACTGTGAGGAGCCTGACGTGGCGAAGTTCATGGACGTCCATAACGGATTCGTCGGCGTGACCGAGCCCCAGCTGCGCGAGGCCCGCGAGCGCGACCTGGCGGCCGAGACCGTGGAGGGCGTGCATTTCGAGCACGCGTGGCTCGACCCCGAGTCCGGCACGGTGTTCTGCCTGTCGTCCGGGCCTTCGAAAGAAGCGGTACGCCGGGTGCACGACCAGGCCGGGCACCCCACCCAGGAGATCTACGAGCTGGCGGTTGAAGTCGGCCGGCCACCCTCCGTGGCGCAGCCACACCGCGCCGGAGCGGCCGTGAACTGGCCAGAATCTGAGGAGCAACCACAATGATCAACCATCACATCCGTGCCGCTCTCGGCGGGGAGCGGAGCGGCACCCTGCTGGCCGAGGCGGAAGATGCCGGCCGGGCCACGCAGTTCCGGCCGCGCCCGGCCCGCCGGGTCATGCTGCGCGACGGGTCACAGGTGGTCATCCGGCAGGTTCAGGGCGCTGACGCCCCGCTCCTGGCGGACGGCTTCGCCCGGCTGAGTGCCACGTCCCGCTGGATGCGGTTCCTGACGCCGAAGAACGAACTGTCACCAGCGGAATTGCGCTACTTCACCGACGTTGACCACCACGACCATGAGGCGCTCGGCGCGCTGCGCCGCGACGGGCGCGGGGTGGGAATCGCCCGCTACATCCGGCACGCCGCCGACTCCCGCGCCGCCGACATCGCGGTCACGATCGTCGACGCCTGGCAGGGCCGGGGACTGGGCACCGAGTTGCTGGTCCAGCTCTCGGATCGAGCCCGCCAGGAGGGCATCCACCGCTTCACCGCCCTGGTCGCGGCCGAGAACGAGGCGGTGGCCGGACTGCTGCGGACCATGCGCGCCAGCCTGGTCGGCCGCGAGGCCAACACCCTGGAGTACGAGATCCCCCTGATTCCCAGCGAGGAGGAAGACCCGGTGCGGGACGGGATCGCGTACCTGGACGTGCTCGCGGCGCAGCTGCGCGCCCGCGGCTGGACCGCCTACATCAGCGCGCCGGCTGGCCGGCTGGCGTCGCTGTTCGTGCAGGACCCGCAGGAGGACCGCGCGCATGGCTGCGACATCATCGCGGCGCCCGGCGGCACCGCTGATGACTGGTGGTACTGGTTCAGCTGGGCCGAGCGGATCGCGCCCGTGCACGCGCCCGGGGCAGCGGCGGATGGGGTTATCAGCGCCCTCCGCCGGTGAAGACGCAGGCATAGCGGGCGGGCGTGGATCACCCATCCGAGGTGAGGTCGCCGGGGGCGGGCACGACGATCATTGATTCCGCCGGGCCACGGCTCCTGTGGCCGGAGGAGCGCGCTTCCCGGTCCGGGCGGGACCGGTCATCGCGCCAGAGGCGGTGCAACGAGTTGTACGTGGGTTATTTCGAGGTGGAGGCTGATGATCCGCTGGATGAGCCCGGACAGCGCGCACTGATCTGGCAGCTCGGCGCGAAGGGTTGTCGTGCCTGCTCCCAGGGTGACCTGGCAGTCGTCAAATTCCGCGCCCACCGCAGGGCCCGCTTGACCCGCAAAGGTGATCTCGTATGTTCTTGATTGCACCAGGGTTGTCCCCCTTTCAGCCTGCTGGATCGGCGTCCGGTCAGCATGCCCCGGCGGGTAGGGCCGCGTCCTCACCCTCCATAGGGTGATTCGGCCTGACGCGTTGGCCAGGAGGTGAGGTGAGGTGGCAGACGCCGAGACAGCAGGGCGCGGCGCCTCACGCGGCGCACGGTTCGCGCTAGGGAAGTTCCGCCTGCCGCCGCTGCCCTCAACCCTGGTCACCAGATCGGTGCTGCACGACCGGCTGATGGCCGGGGCTGGCCAGCGCCTGACGGTGGTCGTAGGGTCGGCGGGTGCAGGCAAGAGCGTGCTGCTGTCGAGCTGGGCCGCGACGCGGGCACCTCACGTGACCTCCTGGCTGTCGTGCGATGAGGCGGACGTTAACCCGGTCCGGTTCTGGACTGGATTCATCGAGGCGCCCCAGGGGGCGGAGCCGGGATTCGGCGCCGACGCGGCTGACCTGCTCGCGATGGACGGGGCCGTGTCACCTGATGTCACCGCGTCGATTGCCAACGATGCCGCCAAGCTGCCGGCTGGGTCGGCGATCGTGGTCGATGACTTCCACTACGCGGCCCCCTCGGTCTCCGCGACTATGACTGACCTGGTGGAACGCTGGCCGGCCGACGCGGCCCAGCTGGTGCTGGCCAGCCGCATCGACCCTGCGCTGCGGCTGCACCGGCTGCGGATGGCCGGCGAACTGTGCGAGGTCCGCGACCGTGACCTGCATTTCTCGCTCGCCGAAAGCCGCGACTTCCTGGCCAACTTCGGCGTCGAGATCGGCGCCGATGACACCGCGTTGCTGCATCAGCGAAGCGAGGGCTGGGCTGCGGCGCTGCAGATGGCCGCGCTGTCGCTGCGCGGCGCCACGGACCCGGCACGGGCCGCGCGGGCGCTGGAGATCCGCAGCCACGCGATCGCCGAGTACTTCACCTCCGAGGTCCTCGATCGGCAGCCTCCCGAGGTGGCCCGGTTCATGCTTGACACATCCATCCTGGGCGAGCTGACCGCGGATGCGTGCGCCGCCGTCACCGGGCGGCAGGACGCGGCGGCGCTGCTGCGCGATATCGATGCGGCCAGCCTGTTCCTCGTGTCGCTCGATGAGGATCGGGCGAGCTTCCGCTACCACCATCTGGTGCGCCAGCTGCTGCGCGCCGAACTGCGGGCCAGGGACCGGACCCGTGAACAGGCCCTCCAGCTGCGGGCCGCCGAGTGGTTCGAGTCGATGGGCGACACCCGGCGTGGGGCCCGCCACTTCCTTTCGGCACGGCAGGCCGACCGCGCTCTGGCCCTCCTGCAGGACCGGGTCGTGGCTGACTTCCTGCGCGACCCGGCGCTGCCGCCACCACTGGACCTGAGCACGGTGCCTCCCTCGATGCTGGCCGATGCCCCGGACCGGCTGCTGGGCCTGGCGATCGACCTGCTGCTGTCCGGAGACACCGCTCGCGGGGGCGAGTACCTGGATGTGCTGGAGCGCGCCCAGCCGGCGACCCGGCCCGACTCCCGATTCCCGGCCCGGTTCGCAGCGGCGCGGTCCCTGCTCCTGTTGCAGACCGGCCAGGTGGACGAGGGCGTGAGGCAAGCCCTTGCCGCACGGGCCGCCCGGGAACAGACCCAGGTCAGCGACGACTGGATCGCCAGCGTTCCTATGCTCCTCCTGCGCGCCTACACGTGGCTGGAAGACCTGCCAGGCGTCGAGCGCGAGGCGGCCGCCGCCCTCGCAAGCCCGGCGCTTTCCGAACCGGTCAAGCTCGTGCAGGTGCCCGGGGCGCAGGCGCTGGCCTGGCTCGAGTCCGGTCACCTGGTGCAGGCCGCAGATGCCGCCCGGACGGCCGCGCAGCACGCACAGCGGCTGGGCTTCGAGCAGCATTTCTTTGCCGTGGATCATCTGCGGGCCCTGGCCGGCCTCGCGCTGGAGAACCGGGATCTGGACACGGCCGAGCAGCTCACCGAGCAAGCGCTGTCGATATCGGAGCATGGGCGGCTCCCTTTTGAGTTCCTCGCGCTGCTCGACCGGGCCACGATCTGGGCCGCCCGCGGTCTTGTCCGCGATGCGCTGGGCACTGTCGGGGCGGCCCGCCTGATCCTGCCCGGGAGCGGATCTGCGCTGCTGGGCCGGGCCGACGAATTGGAGGCGCTGCTTCGCCTGTCCGTGGGCGACCTGCGAACTCCCGCTGAGCTGGCCAGCGGACTGCCCGCGGCTCGCCGCAGCCTGCTGCTGGCCAGGATCGCGCTGGCCTCCGGCGACCACCAGCATGCGCAGAAACTTCTGCAGGCCCTGTCGCTGGCTGACCTGACGCCGCGGCGCGCTCTGGTGCGCCAGGTCCTGCTGGCCGCCGCCGCGGCTGAGCGCGCCGACCCCCTCTCAGGGAACCTCATGGCCGGTGTGCTTGACGCCGCCCGCCACGGAGGCTTCCTCCATACGGTGGTCACGACCGCACCCCAGGTGACGAGCTACCTGGCCGGGCATCCGGGAGAGCTGCGGCAGGATCCGTTCACCCAGCAGCTCATCGGTGCTGCTCTTGACGTACGCGCGGTGGACCCGGACGCCTCCCGGCCCGGTCGCGGGCTCCCCGAGCCGCTGACCACCGCCGAGCTGCGTGTCCTGAAACTCCTGCCGACCAGCACTTACCCGCAGATGGCGGCCACTCTCTACATCTCACGCAACACGGTGAAGACCCATCTGCGGTCGGTCTACCAGAAACTCGGTGTGGCATCACGCTCGGAGGCCATCGAGCGGGCCGTCGACCTGCGCCTGCTCTGAGACCGTCCCCTCCGCCTGTCCGGCCCGGCCGCGGCCCGCCGTGACGGCAGCCCTGTCATGACCCGCAAGACCTCCAGAGCCGAGGAATCACCCTGACCAGGGTGGGGACACCTCAAGCCGGCTCGAACAGGGTGAAGGAGTCGAAAGTTCGCGACTCTGACCCAGGAGGTCCGGAGGTAGATGGCACGCACGACGACACGTCCGGGGAGGCGGCAAGCCGATGATCTTGTCCTGGCATCCAAGCTCACCGCCCCCCGCTTGCCGGGATGGCTGGTCGCCCGTCCCCGCCTGGACCAGCGCATCGCCGAGGGCGCCGGTGGGCCGTTGACCGTGGTCACCGGCCCACCCGGTGCGGGCAAGACGATGGCCCTGGCATCATGGGCCGCGGCGGGCATGATGCCCGGGCGCGTCGCCTGGGTGACTCTGGACGACTACGACAACCAGCCGGGCGTCTTCTGGTCCTACGTCGTGAAGGCGCTGCGGCAGGCGGGCGCCCCCCTGCCGGAGATGGCCCCGCCGCTACCGCACGCAGTCGCCAGTGGTCGCGCCTTCCTGCCCCTGCTGGCGTCGGCCCTGGCCGCCCTCGAGCCGCCCCTGACCCTGGTCCTGGATGATCTCCATCTTCTGACCGCGCGGGAGCCACTGGAGGAGCTCGCCTACGTGCTGAAATATGCACGGTCAGGCCTGCGCCTGGTGGCGGCGGCACGGATGGACCCGCTCCTGCCGCTGCACCGGCACCGGCTGGCCGGGGAGCTGACCGAGCTCCGCGCTGCTGACCTCGCCTTCACCGTCCCCGAAGCCGCCCAGCTGATGGCCCGGCATGGCCTCACGCTTCCCGCCGGGGCGGTGAACCTCATTACCGAGCGGGTGGGGGGCTGGGCCGCGGGCCTGCGGCTGGCCGCGCTGTCGCTGGACGGGCATCCCGATCCCGGGCTCTTCATTAAGAACCTGGCCGCCGAGGACAGCGCTCTCACCAGCTACCTCGTGGACGAGGTGCTCGACGCGCAGCCGGCCGCCCAGCGGGAGCTCATGCTGCGGACAAGCATTCTGGACCGGGTCAGCGCGGACCTGGCCTGGGAACTGACTGGTGATGAGCAGGCCAGCCGCACCCTGGCGGCGCTGGCCCGGTCCGGCGCGTTCGTTCAGCCGCTCGGGCAGGGCTGGTACCGCTACCATCCCCTGCTTGCTGAGGTGCTGCGCCTGAAGCTGCGGCTGGAATCCCCGGACCGTACGCCCGGCCTGCACCGGCAGGCAGCCAGCTGGTACCAGCGGAACGGCCTGCTGGGGAAGGCTGTCGCCCATGCGGCGGCGATCGGCGACTGGCAGCTGGCCGCACGGATCGTCGTGGACGAGCTGGCCGTCGGCGAACTCCTCATGCCGCGCGGCAGCTCCCCCGTGGCCGACGCCCTGCGGCGGATACCCGCTCCCGGGACGCGGCCAGACGGTCCGGCACAGCCGCCGTCCCTGCTGGCGGCCGCGGCACTGGAGCTGCGTGACGGCCGTGACCAGGCAGCCGGCAGCTTGCTCGCTGCGGCGGAAGAACTCCTCGGCCGGCTCCCTGCTGATCGCGAAATCCCCTCCCGGCTGGCCGCCGCGATGCTCCGTCTCGCTGTGGCTCGCCGGTCTGGGGACCTCGGCGCAGCCAGGACGGCTGCCGTCCAGGCGGAGACCGTGTTCGAGCAGCTCCCTCCCAGCCTGCGGAGCTGCCATCCGGAGGCTCAGGGGCACGTACTGTCTGGCCGCGGTGCCGCCGAGTTCTGGTCCGGCGACCCGGCCGCCGCGGCCGTGGCTTTCGCCGGTGCGGCAGCTGCCGTACCGGGAGGCAGCTACGACCGGGCAGCCCGCGACGGGCACCTCGCCCTGATCGAGGCACTGCGCGGCCGGCTGGGCCACGCCGCCGAGCTCGCCGGGGCCGGGACCAATCCGCCTGCGGATCCCCAGGTCCGCCCCCCGGCCTCGGCGGCAGTGGCGCTCGCGCTGGTGCACCTGGAGCGCAACGAACTGGACGCGTCCCGCAGCCGGCTGAAGCAGGCCGGCGCCACCCTGCGGATTTATCCTGACCGGCTGATCGGCGCGGTCGCCTGCCTGGTGGCCGCACGCGGCGCCTTGGCCCGCGCCAACGGACCAGCCGCCGCGGAGCTGATTCAGCGCGGCCGGGATGGCTGGACACCTCCGCCATGGCTCAACCACCTGCTCACCGTCGCCGAAGCGCAGGCCAGCGCGGCAGCCGGGGATATCCAGGCAGCTCTCGACGCGGCACGCCGCGCCGAGGCCGGATCCGGTCTCGACGCGGCCGTGGCGCGAGCCCGCGCCTTCCTGGCCGCGGGAAACCTCCGGGCAGCGCGACAGGCCCTCCCCGTCAGCGTCGACGCGCGGCCGGCCGAGGCCGGCGACCGGCTCGAGGCATACCTCACCGACGCCCTCATTAGCTTCCGTGGCCACGACCCCGCCCGGGGGCGCCGATCGCTCGAACGCGCCCTGCGCCTGGGCAGGCCAGAACGCCGCCGCCTTCCCTTCGCAAGGGACCGGGCCTGGATACAGCCCGGGCTTCGCTCCTGTCCTGACCTGGCCGGTGCCTACCGCGAACTCCTTCAGCCCGGATCAGCGCGCCGCGGGGAGATCCCCTTCCGCCCAGCCAGCCCCAGCGGCGTAGACCCAGTGATCGTTGAGCGGCTCAGCGACCGCGAGCGCGAGGTGCTGCGTTTCGCGTCATCCATGCTCAGCACCGAAGAAATCGCCGGCTCCATGTACGTCTCCATTAACACGGTCAAGACTCACCTGAAGAGCATCTTCCGCAAGCTCGGAGCAACCCGCCGGGGCGAGGCAGTCCGGCGCGCTAAGGAACTGGGAATGATCTGACGGGCTCACCGGCGCTGCGAAAGCGCGGCTGCCTGAGCGGCGAGGTAGTCCCGTTCCGCCGGGCTCGGCGCGAGAGCGGCCGCGGTGCGGTACTCGGCGATTGCCTCCTTGATACGGCCGAGGCGGCGCAGCAGGTCGGCGCGGGTGGCGTGGAAAGGCTGGTAGCCGGGCAGGTTCAGCTGGTCGGCCAGGTCCAGGGCAGCCTGCGGCCCGTGGACTTCGCCGACCGCGATGGCACGGTTAAGCGCGACCACAGGAGTCGGCGCGAGAGCCAGGAGCTGGTCGTAGAGGGTGAGGATCTGCGGCCAGTCGGTCAGCTGCACCGATCCGGCATCGGTGTGGACGGCGTTGATCGCGGCCTGCACCTGATACGGGCCTGGTTCGTCGCGCCGCAGGCAGGCACGCACAAGTTCGTGACCTTCGTCGATCAGGGCGCGGTCCCATCGGGAGCGGTCCTGATCGCGGAGCAGCACCAGCGTGCCGTCCGCGGTAACCCGGGAGCGGAAGCGGGACTCAGTGAGCAGCAGCAGTGCGAGCAGTCCGGTGGCCTCGGGTTCGCCGGGCATCAGCGAGGTGAGGATGCGAGCCAGCCGGATCGCCTCGGCGCGAAGCCCGTCGCGGGCGGGCACCTCGGCGGGGCCGGCGCCCGCGTTGTAGATCAGGTAGATGACGGCGAGAACGGCCCGCAGCCGGTCAGGCAGTTCGTGGTCGCGCGGCACCCGGTACGGGATATTGGCCAGCTTGATCTTGCGCTTGGCCCGGACCAGACGCTGGGCCATGGTCGGTTCGGGGATCAGGAAGGCGCGGGCCACTTCGCCGGTGCCCAGCCCGCCAAGCAGCCGCAGGGTGAGCGCGACCCGGGCCTCGAGGGCCAGGGCCGGGTGGCAGCAGGTGAAGATCAGCTGAAGCCGGTCATCGGGCACCGGTCCCACCTCCTGCGCTCCCGGTCGGTGCTGATGCTCGAGCGCCGCGAGATCACCGAGCAACTCGCGACCCCGGACGTCCCGGCGCAGCCGGTCGATCGCGCACCGCCGCGCGGTCGTGGTGATCCAGCCGCCAGGATTCGGTGGCAGGCCGTCTCGCGGCCAGGCGCGAAGCGCCAGCGCGAACGCATCCTGGACGGAGTCCTCAGCGATCTCGATCTGCCCGAAGTGCCGGATCAGGGTGGCCACGGACCGGCCGGACTCCTCGCGGAAGATCCGGCCGATCGTGGCCTCATCCGCCCCCGCCGGGGCGTCGCCGGCCCCGTCGGCATCGTCTCCGTCGCCCACGGACCGGTCAGTCACGCGGTCAGGCCTGCTTGGTGTCCCAGAAGGGGCGGACCTCGATCGGCGCGCCGATGATCGCGCTCGTCCTGGCCGCCCAGCCCAGGGCGGCATCCAGATCGTCAGCCTCGACGATGTAGAAGCCGGCCAGGTGCTCCTTCGACTCCACGAACGGACCGTCCGTGGTCAGCGCTTCGCCCGCCGACACCCGGACCACCGTGGCTATGTCAGGTTCGGTCAGGCGGCCAGAGAACAGCCAGGCCCCGGCGGCCTTCATCTCCTCCTCCAGGGCCAGGACCTGCTGGTAGGACGTCTGCATCTGCTCCGGGGTCATCGGCTCGGCCGGTTGCGCGCCACCGTCGCCACCTGCGTGCACGGACAACAGGTACTGGGTCATCGAAACGCTCCTCGTCCAGGCGGGCATCTCCCACCCTGCCCTACTACGAATGGCCACCGGCCAAATCGACAGATCGGAGGCCGCGAAGGCAGCCGGCCGTCCCGGCCGTGGTCAGGCTACGGTTGTGCCGCTCATTGCGCAGGTCATCGACGATCGGGACCGTCTGGGTGGACAGCACCCCGGGCATGTTCCGCACGGGACTTACGGCACCTGGTTTTCGTTGCGGGCGGTTAACCTGATCAGCCAGAGAAGAACAGGCGGTCCGGGGCCTCGGCCAGGATGCGCTGCCGGTCGGCTTCGTCCGGTGCCCAGTCGGCCAGCAGGTTCAGCAGTTCGCCGGTGTCGCGCTGCCCGTCTGGCAGGTGCGGCCAGTCCGATCCCCAGATAAGCCGGTCGGCCCGGGTGGACACCAGCGCGCGGCCCAGCGGCTCGACGTAGCTGAGCGGCCTGGACTTGGCGATCCGGTACGGCCCGGACAGCTTGATCCAGCAGTTGCCCTGGGCCAGCACGCCGAGCAGGCGGCCGAAGTCGGCCTCGGTCAGCCCGTCCGCTTCCAGCATGTAGCCCATGTGGTCGATGACGAACGGATCCTCCAGGTCGGCCAGGAACGGCAGGAGGTCACGCACGATCGTGCCGGGTGTGTAGAACTGGATGTGCCAGCCGCGCGGGGTGGCCCGCGCGGCCATCCGGCTCACGTAGCCGATGAGCTCCGCGGTGGGCCAGGACGCCCGGGCGAACAGGTCGAGGCGGATGGCCCGTACGCCGAGGTCGTGATAGCGGTCGAGTTCCGCGTCGCTGGTGTCCTCCTCGATCCGGACGACGCCGCGGGCCCGCGGGCCGAGGCGGAGCAGCACCTCGGCCAGCAGGCGGTTGTCGGTGCCGTAGAAGGTGGGCTGGACCAGCACCATCCGCTCGATCCCGAGCACCCCGGCCATGCTCAGGTAGTGCTCGAGTGTGCCGTCCGGGAACGTGTACAGCGGGTCCGGGACGTGCGGGAAGCCCGGCTCGAACACGTGAAAGTGGGCGTCGCACGCGCCGGGCGGCATCGGGAAGCGCGGCCGGGTGTTCGTCCCGGCCGGCCGCATCGGCGTGGTCTGCAGGATCTGCGTCACCGGCCCGCTCCCCCGGCCGGCGCGGCCCCGGCAGGGGCGCTGCGCCATTCGCGGAACTTCCCGGCGCGCGCCGCGGCGCCGGTGAACAGCAGGTCGGTATCCGTCCCGGCCAGCTGGAGCGGGCACACGCCGAGGGACGTCAGGTCCTCCAGGATGTCCAGGTCCGCGATGCCGCCAACCATCAGCAGCTTCCCGTGCCGCTGGCAGGCCTGCGCGGCCGTGGCCACCGCGTCCCGAACCCGCGGGTCGTCGTAGCGGCCCGGCACCCCCAGCTCGGCGGTCAGGTCGTTGGCCCCGATGGCTAGCATGTCCACCCCGTCGAGCTGCGCTATCGCGTCGGCACTGGCCACGCCCGCGGGCGTCTCGATCAGGATCTGCACGATCGTCGCACTGTCCAGGGCCGGGTTGAGCGTCGCCGCGGGGGTCGGCCGCATGCCGAACTGCGGCACGGTCGCGAGCTGGGAGCGCTGGCCGCGCGGGGGGAACCGGCACGCCCGGCTGACGATCCGCGCCTGATCGGCCGTGTCGATCCGCGGCGCGATAATGCCCTGCGCGCCGCAGTCGAGCAGCCGCCCGATCACGCCGTACTCCCGCTCCGGCACGCGGGCGAACGGCGTCAGGCCAAGATCGCCGGCGATCGCGCACAGCTGGGCCGCGACATCGAGCGGCATGGCCGAGTGCTCGAGATCGATCATGACCGCGTGGTACCCGGCCTCGCGCGCGATGCGCACGACGTCGCCGGTCCGGCTGCTGCGGATGCCGAGCATCAGCGTCAGCTCACCGGCGCGCAGGCGGTCGAGGAAGGGGTTGCGGCTGGCCGCGGAGGCCTGCCCATCCAGCATGACTATTCCTCTCCCTGAAACTGTCGCGGTCAGTGCCGCCGGTCCCCAGGTGTCCGGGCGGGCGGT
Organism: Actinomycetes bacterium; assembly: GCA_025964635.1. Taxonomy (GTDB): domain Bacteria; phylum Actinomycetota; class Actinomycetes; order Streptosporangiales; family Streptosporangiaceae; genus RYN-230. The sequence goes on from JAOPYP010000659.1 coordinate 14,657, forward strand.
CTCCCGGCACCGAAGAAGGTGTCCATCAGGCCTGGGTGATTCGCGATCTTGTCCGCGGGCCCGGCCAGCGCGACCGTCCCCGCACTGAGCAC